>DAOPIV010000001.1:0-30145 GCA_035399325.1 Clostridia bacterium
TGGATTTTACAGTTAGAAAATTAGCTTCATTACTGAACGCATCCGAAACTATATTATCGACTGGCAAAAGCATTTGCACTCCTTTTCCTTTTGCTTGTGCGACAAGTTCTTTTGCCAAATCAAGTTTATCGTTTTCGCATATGCTTTCGCCGATATTGTAACCCAGTGCCTTAAAAAACGTATATGCCATTCCGCCGCCAATCAGCAAACTGTCGCATTTTCCGATAAGATTTTTAATTACGCCAATTTTGTCGGAAACTTTACTTCCGCCGAGTATTGCCACAAAAGGTCTTACAGGGTTTTCTAAAGCTTTACCCATAATGTCAAGTTCTTTTTGAATCAAAAATCCGCATACATTCGTTTTTGAAAACTTTGCCACACCCGCTGTGGAAGCGTGCGCTCTGTGTGCCGTTCCGAAAGCATCATTTACGTATATGTCGCAGTATGAAGCAAGTTTTTTGGAAAACTCTGGATCATTCGCTTCTTCTTCAGGACAAAACCTAAGGTTTTCAAGCAGCACTGCTTGTCCGTTTTTTACTTCTTTTACAAGTTTGTCCGCACTTTCGCCCACTACGTCAGACGCCATCAAAACTTCCTGTCCAAGCAGTTCGCTGAGTTTTTTTGCTACGGGTGCAAGAGAATATTTTGGATTTACTTGTCCTTTGGGTCGTCCCAAATGCGACATCAATATAACTTTTGCATCGTGGCTTAACAAATACTTTATGGTAGGCAAAGTCGCCGTAATGCGGTTGTCATCCGTAATAAACTTATTTTCGTCCAGCGGTACGTTGAAATCTGCTCTTAACAAACACCGTTTGCCTTCGACTGATACATCCGTGATACTTTTTTTCATAAAAATTCACCTCTCATTTTGATGATTTTTGCTTTTTGTCATCTATGTTTTTTTTAATAAGCTATAAAAATATTTGATAAAACCGTAAAATTCCTGTCCCCAACGGCTTTCGTGATTAAGACCCATTGAATCGTGTGTTATTCTTACCTTTGCACCCCGTTTTAACATAATCTGTGCCAGATGCGTGGATGTTTTTAGAAAATCTTCATTTTTATCTTTTAAATTGGATTCCATTCCGCCGCAGTAAATGTAAAAAGACGGCGACGTTCCCA
Organism: Clostridia bacterium; assembly: GCA_035399325.1. Taxonomy (GTDB): domain Bacteria; phylum Bacillota; class Clostridia; order Christensenellales; family CAG-314; genus JAQUSX01. The sequence goes on from DAOPIV010000001.1 coordinate 1,126, forward strand.
ACTCTATTTCTGAAACAAATTTTTCAAATTTCTTTTTATGTAGACTCGCATTGATGGAAAAAACGCAAATATTCCCAAAAATATAATTGTATTTTAGCCCTGTATATACCGACTCCATTGCCCCCGTATTCGAGCCTATTATTGCCGTAGCCAAAGCTCGCTCGTCTGTTTTGAAATTTCTGTCTATATATGGTTTCAATATTTTTGCCAAAAAATCAGCGTATTCCTGACCGAAATTTATTTTTTCGGTTTCCGCTTTGAAAAAATTTTTCTTTTGCGTAAGCCATGGGGAAAACTCGTTTGGGTTATCATTCTCCGTTGCAACTACAATAGCTGAAATATTTTCACTGTAATACAACTCGTCCATTGTCTCCGCAACACGCCAAGAAACTCTGCTTTTTGCGAGATTGTCGTAAAACATATCTTGTCCGTTTTGCATATAAATAACGGGGAAGTTTTCGCCCGAGTCATAGTTTTCGGGTAAATATATCCATATTTTTTTAGCCTTCTCCAAATATGGTGCATGCATATCAGTGGAAATAATTTTTGACAAGTTTGCCTCCAAAAATCTTGTTTACGCTTGTTTAATAATTATAGCATTGCGTCTTTTTTCCGTCAATTTTTTATCTGCTCTAGAAAAACAGTCAGTTTTTCCGTCATTTCACTAATTTTTTTACAATTACATATTTTCACGCAAAAGGCATTGTTAAGAGCCAATCCTTTTACATAATAGCAAATATGTTTTTTCATTTCATTGACAACCACTCTTTCGGGCAAATATTCGCTCAAAACTGCTATATGTTGCGTAACAGCCGATAAAATATCAAACTCATAAGGTTTGTCAAGTAACTCTGCAAAAATATACGGTCTGCCAAGACAACCTCTGCCAACAGCTACGGCATAAGCGTTTGTGCGGCGTAGTAATTTGTCATAAGACTGTTTGTCAAATACGTCTCCGTTTGCAACGACGGGTATTTTTACTGAGTCAACAACGCTTGCTATCGTATCCCAATCCGCTTTGCCTGAATACATCTGCTTCTGAGTTCTGCCGTGCACGGTTAGCATATCTGCGCCGGAGCCTTCGCACATTTTTGCAAAATTTACCGCATTTTTGTTGTCGGTAATGCCGATTCTCATTTTTACGGTAACAAATTTTCCGCTTCTTTTGACGGCTTTGATAATTTCGCTTGCCAAAGAAGGATTTAGTAAAAGGGCGCTGCCGTCACCGTTCCCGATGATTTTTTTCATTGGACAGCCCATATTTATATCTATTATATCAAATTTTTCAAGCTCCTGACTTTGTGCGACTTTTTCAAAAACCTGCTGTTCGTGCCCGAAAAGCTGTACAGCAACAGGGCTTTCATTTTTTGTAGTAACCAAAAGTTCCTTTGCTCGCTCGTTATTCATTTCCAGCGATTTTGCCGAGGTCATTTCTGTCACGGTCAGTCCGCAACCGTATTTTTTTGCCAATGCCCTAAACCCTGCGTCAGTGAAGCCTGCAAGCGGCGCAAGAAAAATTTTGTTTTCAAATAAGTCGGTTATTTTCATTTATTTTATAACCCTTTTTCTTTTGCTTGCTCCCAAAGCTTGTCCATTTCGTCAAGGTTGGAGTTTTCACAATTTTTGCCTTGCGAAAGCAGAGTGTTTTCAATATATTCAAAACGGCGAACAAATTTGTTGTTCGCTTTATTAAGAGCTATTTCGGGGTCGACTTTTAAAAATCTGCATAGATTAACAACAGCAAAGAGCAAGTCGCCCAACTCGTTTTCTATATTATCATTGTCAGCATTTTTTACTTCGTCTATTTCTTCATTTATTTTACCGTATACAGAATCAATTTCCGTCCAGTCAAATCCAACCTTCGCCGCCCGTTTTTGTGCTTTTTCGGCATACATCAAAGCGGGCATCGACTTCGGGATTTTTTTCATATACTCTGTTGTCGTGGTAATTTTATATTTTTCTATTTTGTTTTTTTCCCATGTCGCAAGAGCTTGGGTAGCATCCGTTGCTTCATCCAAACCAAAAATATGCGTGTGTCGGGAAATAAGCTTTTCGCAAAGTCCGCTCAAAACATCATCAAAACCAAACTCGCCCTTTTCTTCAGCCATTACCGTATGAAAAACGCATTGAAGCAGCAGGTCTCCTATTTCTTCCGTTTGACCCTTCTTGTCGTGATTATCTATTGCGTCCACAAGCTCGTATACTTCTTCCACAGCGTTTGCCCGTATGCTTTCGCTTGTTTGCGCCTTGTCCCAAGGGCAGCCGTTTTCGCCACGCAATATTCGCATTATCGAAACAACGTCTTCGAAATTATATTTTTCTTTTTTTATCAAGCTTTTGATATTTTCATTCAAGCTGTCTTTCAGTTCCATTAGTTTTTCCTCTTCTTCTGATGATTTTATTGATTTCGCCGTCTGTAAAAATTTTTAACTCATACACCATACAAAAATATATTGCCACACAAAGCGCAATGGCAACAAGGGTGCCAACCCAAGTCGTGACAAACTGCGATGCGCCTATTGTCAAAGCAAGTAAACCCAAAAGCATAACGACAGTGCAGGCGAGCGGTTTTAGAATACTGCAGACAAAATCTATTTTCAAATTTTGTTTCACCGCAAGGTAAATTATACCACTTGTCGCCGCAAAAAGATAGCACATAGACTCTGATATGGCGGCACCGTAGATATTTACGTTTTCCATAGGAAGAAAAATAAGATTGAATGTAAATTTTGCCGCAACACCGCCTATAAGCAGCAAAACCGGCACATAGGGTTTCCCCAATGCTTGACATGTAGCTATGATTGTCTGCAAAATGCTAAGGAAAATAATTGAAACCGCCGACGCAGTCAATAAATTTGCGGCTATATCGATTTCCGCTATGGGCAAAGAGCCATAAAGAAGAGATATGATAGGTTTCGCCAAGACAGCTACACCGATTGCACTTGGCAATGCTAGTAAGACAGTCAGCTTGAAAGCTTGGTTAAATTTTTCATTGATAACAGCGTTATCGCCGCAAGCGCACGAGCGTGAAATTGACGGCAACGCAGAAACCGCAACCCCTGCGGTAAGCGTTACGGGGAGTCCCAAAAGCGAATTTACGGGTCCCGTCCAAAGCCCATAGAGATTTGTCGGATTTTGAGCGTTTACTAAGTTTACAACCATAACGCTGTCTAATAGCTGTGTTGTTTGCATTATAAATCCGCCCAGTACCACAGGCAACGCAAGCGATAGGATTCGGCGTTTTTCTAACGCTTCATTATTCGTATAAGAAATTTGGGGTAGTCTATTTCCACGAAAAGCGTAAAAAATTATCACTATGCAAAGCGACACAAATTCTCCCACAGTAATGGCTATTACTGCGCCAAAGACTGCTTTCGTGACATCTGGCAAAAATAATTGCGCCAAAAAAAGTCCTACCGCAAGCTTAACAATTTGTTCTCCAACTTGCGAAACCGATACGGGCAGCATATTCATATTGCCTTGATAAAATCCACGAAAGCCCGAAGTCACCGTTATAAATAAAATGCTGGGGGAAACAATCCTGTAGGCTGTTGCGATTTCGGGGTTCCCTTGCCACGCCGCCAAAGGTTCACTAAGTGTAAATAGCAAGAGACTGCCCAAAGCACCAAATACAAACAGCAAAAAAAGTGAAAAATAAAAGACCTTTTTACTTTGGTCTATTCTGTTTTTTTGATTATATTCCGAAACGAGCTTTGACACAGCTATGGGTATGCCTGCTGTGGCAAGCGTCATAATTAGTATATACGGCGGGAAAATAAGCTGGTACTGACCCATTCCAAAACTGCCAATTAAATTTGTGAGCGGTATTCGGTAAATCGCTCCCAATAGTTTTGAAATAAGTCCGCCGATACTTACTATCAATGCGCTTGCCAAAAAGCTGTTGTGTTGCGTTTGATTTTTTGACTTCATAATATTAGTGTATGTAAAAATGCTCCAAAAAAACAACGCTTGTCGACATTAAGACGACAAGCGTTTAAACTTTGCTTTTTTTAATTCATTAAACTATTCTTAGTTTTCGTAATACGATGCGACCAAATCCGCCGCAAAGTTTGACAGCTCTTTTGCTGTCTGCGATTCGTCAAGCACAACGATGTTACCAACCAAATCACCGCCCGAAATAATCGGTGTCACGATACCGTTTTTGCGTCCGCTTTTGGTCTGTATGCTTGCATTGTATTGTACCCTCTTTTCGGGGTCAAAATTTTCTTGGTCTAGTTCTTCTTTTCCGCTTTCTGCAAAAATTTCTCCGTCGCTCACAAAATATACCGCTGTATCGAGACGGCTTGATAATGTTTTTGCCAGTGCATAAACTGTTTCATTGACCACAGATAGCTGGTTGTATTTTTTCAATACCAAATTATCGCCTGACACACAAAATTCCAGCATACTACCCTCTGCAAGTCGCATAGAGCTGCGTATTTCTTTTGGTACTACTATTCTGCCAAGTTCGTCTATTCTTCTCACTATTCCCGTTTCGTTCATAAAAACTCCCTTTTTGCGGGAAATAAAAAAATCCCGTTTTACTTTTATTTCATTGTTATTATTTGTAAAAAGAGATTTTTTATTTGTATTTTGTCATTGAATTTTTTTGAAAATCTATAAATATTTTGGTTAATTTTTTATTGTTTGACTTTTTAAAAATTAAATGGGTAAATAAATTTTGTCTACCATTTTGACGCTTCAGGCAAACAATGCATATGTGCCGCCGCAAGCACACGGTATCCGTCCGAACGGCACGAAAAATGTCTTAACCCAATACCAATTTCCCTTAGTTTAAAATACATTTCCAAAGTATCTAGATCAGTTTGACTAAATTGAGAAGCAAAAAGTGTCAGACATTCTTTTCTTTTTTGAGTGTATTTGCTTATATTTACAAAAGAATTTGGTTTATCTGTAAAATACAAAGCTACAGCTTTTACACTGTGAACAGTGTCTTTCCCAAAGCTTTTTGTCCATCCGCAAAATCCGCTCATCATTACCGCATTTATTGCCGCCTCTCCAACTTTTAAATGGTCTGAGTGACATTCTGAGCGGGTTTTGAAATCGGGCGCAAACACAATATCTGGTTTTGTTCTCAGTATTTGCTCGCCTATCGCTTTTGCTACACTATCAACATCATATGGACCGCCGTCGGGAAAACCAAGAAATTTTACGTCTGTTACGCCAAGATGTTGGGCGGATTTGATTGCTTCCACTTCACGTATTTTCACAAGTTTGTCGCCGAATAGTTCGGGGTCGGTCGTGCCTAGCCTTCCGTCAGTAGCTATGACAAAAGAAATTTTTTTACCTTTTTCTATCAATTTCGTAATCAAAGGAGCGCATCCCACTTCAATGTCGTCAGGATGCGGACCAATAAATAAGTAAGATTCAAAACTTTCTATTTTTGGAACAGGTACAAATTTTTTTAAAATATTTTCATACATAACTAAAAGCTCCCAAAAAAAACAAAAGCCGCTTTTTATTTAAGCGGCTTATTTTTGTAATTAGTCAATTTCGATTTCCCAACCGTTGGTTTCCAAAAAGTCTTTCAAAGCCTTTGTCGTTGTGATTTTGGCATTTTCTTTGATGTTGGAAACTTTATCGGTTACATATCCATTTATTACTTTGTCGTAATACATTGAATAGAATGCATATTCTTTTGTACTGGTGTCGAAGATATTTTCCATTGTAAAGTTAAACGTTTGTTCCTGAACTGTTGCGGTGTAATAAATGATATGAACGCCATATGCGCTTACCGCAAGGCTTGTTCCACCCACTCCCTTTGAGTAAGCTTCTTTTGCGCCGGTTACAAATTCGGTTACCCATTTTGCCGTATAGCTTGTGGGAGCGTTTACTCTTACAACATAGTCGTAATCAGCGTCGAACTGTGCGGTGTCGGTATTGTACTTATACATAAGGTTTTCAAAATCCGCCGCCTGGTTTATATTATTCATCGCATTGTCCAAAACGGAATCTTCCACTATTTTCAACTTGCCGTCCACTGCGTCATAATAAAAAACATTTTGAGTAACTTCGCCAGTGATAAAGTTTTCCAAGACTATTTGTGATGCATATTCTTCTCTGAAATCTATATACGCTTGGGTGGTTTCACCAAGTTCAGTTGCTTTTTCCTCTAGATATTCGATTTGTTCTTCGCTAAAAGGCACAAGACAGTTTTTGACATAGATATACTTGCCTTCATATTCTGCCGGAATTGTGTAGATGAAGGAAGTGTTTGAAAGTGCTTCAACAAGAGTTTCGTATGCTGTGGGATTTAGTATATAATTTTCTTCTGTTGTGGTTTTGGTTACTTGGTAATATTGTTCCAAATTTGCAAGGAGTGCAGTAGGATCAGATTCTGCGTAAATTTTAAATATTTTTGCAGCTACTGTGCTTATTAGACGACTGTACATATAAGCCTCAATTTCATAAGTTACACAGTCGTCAAGATTGAGCCCGTATTCACTAAATACTGTTTCTTTGGTGGAAGCTACCGCTTTCTTCTGATATTGCACATATTCTTCAGCAGTCAAAGCAGTCTGACCTTCAGCAAGAGTAATACGAGCGTTTAGCTCCGCTACTTTTTGCGTCAGTGATTCAGCGCTAAGGTCGGTGTAAATATAACCCTCTGCATTTGTAAGATATTGCTGGTCAAGTCCGCCTGCGGTCTGAGCCAAGTAGGCTTCTATTTCCGCTTCGTCCGTTATCTCTGTTTTTATATCCAAAATGGAAGAAATATTTTGATATACAGGAGCAGTTCTATTGACTTCCGTCGTATCCGAAGCGGTTGCCAAAGTATAGCCGTCAGCTTTCAAAGCATCTTCTATTGCAGAATCATAGCTTTCGAACAATGTTTTTTTGATGCTTTTGAAAATATATGTCATTTCGTCGGCAGTAAGGTATTTTGCATTTTTGTAATTACTAAACTCGTGGTTGTATACCAAACCTTCGCTTTCCGCCAATTCTTTGTAATACGAAAGCATTATACGACTGTTTACCAAAGAGCTGTAGGTCATTTGTGCGATATCGTCATAGGTGTAGTACCCATAATAAATATAATAATAATATTGATAATACAGAGCGTTATAAGTGTCATAAAATTCGCCCAGAGTAATGTCTTCGCCATTGACTGTTGCCACAACTTGTGCGCGGGTTTCCGCTGTGTTTTGCGTAAATAACTTACAGCCCGCAAAAGCTGTAAGACAGATTACAACAACCAAAATCAATGCGATAAATCTTTTTGTCCTTGCCATTTTGTATTTTCTCCTGTTTTTGTAAAACGGCGCATGCGCCGATATTATTAAATAAAATCTTGGCGGTCGATTTTTAGCCTTGACCGCTAATGGCTATTATACTAAAATTTCACCGTCTTTGCAATGCTTTATACAAGAAATTTTGTTTTTTTATTGTGTTAAAGCGATTTCCGTCAAAAATTCCTCCAATACGCCAGTCGCTTTTTCATCCGTTATCTTTCCGCATTTTAGCGTTAACGCTGCCGTTTTGTTGTCCAAAACACAATTTTCACTCCGCTTTGAAATGGATTCGAACACTTCTTGCCGCATCAAAGAGTCTTTTGTTTCAAAATTCAGCCTTGCGGTGCCTTTTCGCAGCGTCAAATCATTTATTCCCGCCTTAAACGCAAGCAGTTTTATGGTTACAATCGTTAGCAGGTTTACCACTTCTTGTGGCGGTTTTCCATAAATTTCCGTTAATTCGGTGAGCAAATCATTCTTTTCTTTCAGTGACGATACGTTAGCCATTTTTTGGTAAAATACCATTCTTGACTCGCTGTCTGCTATATAGTTCTCGTCTGCAAATGCGTCCAAATCAATATCTACGGTGGTGTTAACCATCGTGCGAGGAATAGGCTCGTTTTTGAGTTCCGCCACCGCTTCGGACAAAAGTTTTACATACATGTCGTAGCCGACTTTTTGCATATGTCCGTGTTGTTCACGCCCAAGCACATTTCCAGCACCACGTATTTCAAGGTCCGCCATTGCGATTTTGAAACCGCTGCCAAGTTCACTGTTTTCCATAATACTGGTCAGCCTTTTGTATGCGATTTCGGTCACAATCTTGTTTTCTTTGTAAATCAAATACGCATAGGCTTGTCTGTCGCTTCTGCCCACTCGTCCCCGCAGTTGATAAAGCTGCGAAAGCCCAAGGTAATCGGCATCGTAAATAATAAGTGTGTTTGCGTTTGGTATGTCAATTCCGTTTTCTATTATTGTCGTGCAAATAAGCACATTGTGTTTTCCTTTTGCAAAATCATATACGCTTTTTTCAAGTAGAGCGCTGTCCATTTGCCCGTGTGCTACAATGACGTCTGCGTTAGGAACAAGTTTTCTTATTTTTGATGCGTATCGTTCTATGGTTTCCACTCTGTTGTACACCAAAAATATTTGTCCGCCTCGACTTATTTCCCTTATTATTATGTCCCTAATCATCACATCGCTTTCTTCAACCACAAAAGTTTCTATCGGCAGTCTTGCTTTTGGCGGAGTGCTGATTGTGGAAATATCTCTCATTCCCGTTAACGCCATATGCAGCGTTCTTGGTATTGGCGTTGCGGACAAAGTTAATACGTCAATATTTGTTTTGATTTCTTTAAGTTTTTCTTTGTGTTCCACACCAAAACGCTGTTCTTCATCCAAAATAAGAAGTCCAAGTTTATTAAATTTGACGTCTTTGCTTAGTAATCTATGCGTACCAATAATTAAATCAATTTCACCTTTGGCAAGTTTTTTTAATATTTCTTTTTGCTCGGCTGCCGTGCGGAAACGGTTTAGACACTCAACCCTAAGCTCAAAACTTTTCATTCGCTCTTTTGCGGTCTCATAATGCTGTTGTGCCAAAATAGTAGTCGGCGCCATCAAAGCGGCTTGAAAACCGTTTGCGATTACTTTAAATGCTGTGCGTAAAGCTACTTCTGTTTTGCCGTATCCGACGTCTCCTACCAAGAGTCTGTCCATTATTTTGTCTTTTGTTAAATCTAAGTCTATTTCGGCAATACTTCTTAGCTGGTCGGGAGTTTCTATAAACTCGAAAGACGACTCAAACTCTCCGCACAAGTAGCCGTCGATTTTGTAAGTAAAACCACGTTTATGTTCACGCTCGGCATAAAGTTTCAGTAAATCCACTGACATTTCTTTTATGCCTGCTTTGACTTTGGCTTTTATTCTTTCAAATTCCGCACCGCCGATTTTTGACAATCTTGGAGCGGAGTCGCTTCCTGCAAAACGGGACAGCAGGTTACTTGCTTCCACAGGAACATAAAGTCTGTCGCCGTCACGGTATTCCACAACGATAAAATCTTTTGTTCCCCAGCCGCCCGTTATGTTTTGTATACCAAGACACATTCCTATGCCGTGCTGTTCGTGCACGACGTATTCGCCTGCTGACGGCGTTAAAAATACTTGTTGTTTTGTTTTGGTAATTTTTGTCTGTGACGATTTATGCACAAGGTCTTTTGTGCCAATAACCGCAAGCTTGTTTGTATGCGAAACAAAACCCCGTTCTATTTCCAGCGGAATGATGACGCCTTGCTCGGGAGAGCAATTTTCTTTTGTGCCTAACGCAACCGCAGTCCCGTAAAAATGCAAATGTTCCTGAATTCTTTCACTGACGTCATTGTCACCGCCGCAAATCACTATATCATATCCGTTTTTTAGCCATGTTCTTATATCCAAAGCCAGTCTTTCTATCTCGTATCTATAAGCAAACAGCGGGGTGGACTTAAATTTTACTATTTCTTCGGGCTGAAAAATTGATGTTTGGACGGGTATTTGCTGCAAAGAAATTTGTTTGAAATTTTTGTAACCGACGGTTAGTTCGGCATATTCCACAAGCTGAGTAAAATGCTCGGGCAAGACTTCGCCCGCTGCCAGCAATCTTGGAAAGCGTGCGCTGTGGTCTTCGTAAATGCGGTTTAGCTTACTTTCAATAAGTTTTGGCTCGTCCCAAATAACAACCGTATCTATGGGCAGATATTCATAAAGCAAACTTTGGTTTTTAAACGGACTTAACCAGCCGCTTTTTGCCGATTCGGCTATAATTGTGTTTATTCTTGCTCTGCCGTTTGAATCGAGCTTTTGTTTGGCAGCACTCTTTTCCGCATTTTGCAAGGCTTCTTCATCAGACCCTAGATAAAGCGGAATAATGTCGATGGACTCAACTTGCTCTTTACCCGCTAAGTCCGCACCAAAAAATTTGATACTCTCCACTGTGTCATCAAAAAAACTAACACGAACTGGGTTTGGGTACTGCGGCAAAAAAATGTCCAAAATGTCGCCCCTTAAAGCATACTCGCCCGCAACGCTAACGCTGTCGCAACGTGTGTACCCTATTTCGGTAAGTTTTTTTGGGAGCGTGTCAAATGGAAAATTTTTTGCAGTGGAAAACTCAAAAATGCCGTTTCCAAATTCTGCTTTTTGCGGATAAAGCTGAGTAAGCGAATCAACGCAAACCACTGCGCCTTTCGCACCTTGTAAAATTTTACATAAAGCCACGTTTCGGGAACGCATTACAGCATTATTTACGCTGTGTTTATGAAGCAAAACGTCATCGAAATATGGAAGATAAACATATCCGCCTATGGTTTCGTTGAGCTGCCTTGTTACCGACTGCGCAAAAACATAGTCGTTTGTCACAAACAAAACAAAATTTGTAGCACAAGAAGCCAGATAAATTTTTTCGGGCGAAAGCACGCCGAAAGCCGCAGTATATTTTTTACTGCGGGGGTCGAACAGCTTTTTATAAGCCTCATATTCAGTTAATCTATAATAGTCGCTTAACATATTCGCGAAGAAACGCTGTTTATGTTTTCTAAAAATTTAATTGCCTTATTTTGATTTTGCTAGTTGTATTTTTGCATTACCTTTATTATGTCCGTTTTATCGGTAAATTCTTTTACTGCGTCTGCAGTTTTAATAAAAGCCTTTTGTAAAACATCGAAATCTTTATCGGTGATTTTTGACAATACATAATCCGCAAGTTCGGAAACTCTTGGCTGACCAATGCCGATTCTTATGCGTGCAAAGTCTTCCGTGTGCGTTTTTGCGATAATATCTCTCATTCCGTTGTGTGTGCCGCCGCTTCCTTTGGAGCGTATACGCACGTCACCCAAAGGCAAATCCACGTCGTCGTAAACAACCAAAAACTTATCGCTTTCAATTTTGTATTTACGGACAAGCTCGTTTACCGATTCGCCCGACAAATTCATATAGGTAATAGGTTTTGCCAAAATGATTTTTGTTTTTCCGTTTTTTATATGAGCGGTAATCGCTCTGCATTCACCTTTATTAAAGGTTACACCAAGTTTTTTTGCGATTTCGTCCAAGCACAAAAACCCGACATTGTGATAAGTATTTTGATACTTGTCGTCGGGGTTTCCCAAACCTACGATTAAATAAGTAGTCGTTTTTTCAAACATAGGCATATTGTAGCACAATGAAAGTCAAAAATCAAAGTTTTACTCTTTATTTTATTTGCTAATTTCAATATTAGTTTTCTAAAAATTTGTGTTATTTTTTTATGACTATTTCGCCCCATGCGATTTTTTCCGTTTTGCCGTCGGTTTCAATAATGAGCGAACAGTCCTCATCAATTTTCATTGCCTTGCCGCAGTATGATTGTCCGTCTTTTTGGTAAATTATTTCCCTGCCGATAGTATCACAAATTGAGCTGTATCTTTTTATAAATTGTTGATAGTCGTTTTTGTAATCAGCAAAAATTCTATCGAGATTTTTTCCGATTTCCGCAGCTAATACCACTGTATCTGTTTTTTTGCCAATGATTTGCGAAACCGAAACAGCGGTATCGGACAAACTGCCAAAGTCCGTATCGGTATAATTTACATTTACGCCCACACCTATAAGAATGTATCTAGCCTCATCAAATACGACTGTTTCCGACAAAATTCCGCAAAGTTTTTTTTCTTTAAACAAAACATCATTCGGCCATTTTACAGCACAGTCAATGTCATAAAGATTTTTTACCGCATCGACTACGGCAAGGCAGCATATTCCTCCGATTGAAGCACCGTATTCCACCAAAAACGGACTTACAAAGGTCATATAAACCCCTTTGCCGCTTTTAGACAAAAAAACTCGGTCGTATCTGCCACGTCCTTTCGTTTGCATTTGCGCTAGAACTACGCCTTTCTTTATTTGCCCAGATAGAATAAGCTTTTTCGCAAGATTGTTGGTCGAATCGGTTTTTTTAACAAAAGAGCAAGGCAAATTACTGCCCTGCTCCAAAAATATTTTGTTTACTTTTTTTTGAGTTAACAGCATCTTAGCCAAATACCGCCATCAAAAATCCCGCTGCAACGGCAGAACCTATTACGCCTGCAACGTTTGGTCCCATAGCGTGCATAAGCAAATAATTGTCGGGGTTGTATTTTCTGCCTTCAGCGTTGACTACTCTTGCCGCCATAGGCACTGCGGAAACTCCTGCCGCACCGATAAGCGGATTGACTTTTCCTTTTGTAATCCAGCACATAAGTTTGCCAAGAGCTAATCCGCCAACTGTGGAAAAGACAAAAGCCAGCAGTCCAAGTCCTATGATAAGCAATGTTTGGAAATCCAAAAATGTTGTGTAGTGTGCGGTTGCGCCCACGGAAATACCCAAAAAGATTGTCACTATATTCATCAAAGCGTTTTGAGACGTATCGGAAAGTCTTTGGGTAACTCCACATTCTCTAAACAAATTACCAAGCATTAGCGCGCCAAGTAACGGAGCAACTGCGGGTAACAATAAACAAGTCACCAAAGTGATAACTATCGGAAAAAGGATTTTTTCCGTCTTTGTAACCTCACGTGGCTGTTGCATGACTATCGCTCTTTCTTTTTTGGTAGTCATTAGTTTCATCAGAGGCGGTTGTATCATCGGAATCAACGCCATATAAGAATATGCTGCAATCGCTATCGGAGCAAGAAGCTCGGGAGCGAGAGTTTTTGTCAGCCATATTGCCGTAGGTCCGTCAGCTCCGCCGATTATGCCAATAGCAGCGGCTTGGCTTCCCGTAAATCCTGTGCCGATTGCAAGGAAAAATGCGCAGTAAATACCTATTTGTGCAGCCGCACCCAAAATAAGAGATTTTGGGTTTGCAATCAGCGGACCAAAATCCGTCATTGCGCCGACTCCCAAGAAAATCAAACTTGGATAAAGACCTGTCTTTACGCCTATATAAAGTATGTCGATAAGACCGCCGTGAGCGAGTATGTTGCCGTAATCTATTTCACCTTTCCATAGCAACGGATCATATACGCTGCTGTTGGGCAAATTTGTAAGTAACATTCCAAAAGCTATGCCAACCAAAAGCATAGGCTCAAATTTTTTCGCAATGCCCAGAAAAAGTAAGACGCAAGCGATTGTGATCATTATTATTTGACGGTAATCTATATTTGCAAGACCGCTTGTCTGCCAAAGTTGTTGTAAATTTTGTATTATATTCATTTATGGCAACCTCACAGCAATTCCAATAGAGGCGTGCCCGTGCTTACCTGCGCTCCTTTTCCGACAAGTATTTGTCCTATTTTGCCGTCGTGGGGAGCGGTAATTTCGTTTTCCATTTTCATTGCTTCTATTATCATAAGCACTGTTCCTTTTGTGACGATTTGTCCCGTCGAAACTTTTATATTGATAATAGAACCGGGCAATGGCGAGTTTACAGTTTTTCCGCCCAAAACTGTCGGAGCGGAAGAAACAGATGTTGTAACCGCTTGGGGAGCGAGGTCAGGAGCTGAAACGACTGGCACTACCGCTTGATATTCGTCCAAAAGCATAGCCTGTGTTTTTTCAACTTCTACTTCGTACGTTTTTCCATTTAATGTGACTTTGTATTTCATATTATTTTCCCTCGCCAATAAGTTTTATACTTTTAAATCTCAGCTCGTTTATGGGTGTTTCAAGCGAATTTGCAACTATCGCCATAACAAGAGCCGCTTCACGTTCGGTTGTGTCGATTAGTATCAGTTCACCGCATGTTCCTTCAGCATAGTTTTGTTTTATTTTCTTTTGCATTTTTTCTGCTTTCAACTTTTCGCCTTTCATAGTAAGAAAGGACATCAATTTGATTACGTACATAAGCAAAACCAAAACAGCCATAATCAAAGTTATTCCGATAAGCGAAAGCCAAAGTGCGTCAAGTAAAGTCAGTTCTGTCATAATTTATCCCCCTTACTTGATTTGTGATATGGAGTATTTCACAATTTTTTCTTCTCTTGCTTGTCTTGCCGCAAAGAATTTTTCAGCGACTTGCGGGAACAAAATGTATGAAAGCACGTCTTCGTCGCTGTGAGCGGTGTCGCCAAGCTCCGCTTTTGTTTTTTCAAATAGCGGTTCAAGATTTTCGGCATATCGTCCTGTGATAGGTTTTTCCATACCCAAAGCTTTTTTCATTAAGTCTTTGTCGATAGCAGCGGGGGCTTTGCCATATTCACCCCTTATATATGCTTTTAACTCTTTACTAATATTACTGTATCTTTGTCCCGAAATAACGTTGGCAGTGGCTTGAACGCCCACCATTTGACTCATTGGAGTAACAAGAGGCGGATAGCCGAGGTCTTTACGGACTTCGGGTGTTTCCAACAGTACTTGTTCAAATTTGTCCATAGCGTTTTGCGCTTTAAGCTGAGCCACAAGGTTAGACAGCATACCGCCAGGGATTTTATAGTTTAGAGCATTTGTGTCTGTAGTTAGTACTTTTGGATCAAGCTGTCCTGATTTTAAATATTCGTCCCTAATGGGCATAAAGTGGTCATTGACTTCTTTTATTACTTTTTCGTCAAGGTCAACTTCATAGCCAAGATTTTTTAATGCATAACAAAGCGTTTCGGTTGCGGGCTGACTTGTTCCGCCTGAAAAACACGAAGTTGCTGTGTCGAGTATGTCTGCGCCTGCTTCCACGGCTTTGAGATATGTCAAATATGCAAGACCCGTCGTGCAGTGTGTGTGGACAATTACGGGAAGTTTTACCGATTCTTTAATTGCTTTTACAAGGTCATACGCTTCGCTCGGACTCATTACGCCAGCCATATCTTTTATGCAGATACTAGCGACTCCCATGCTTTCGAGTTCTTTCGCCAGTTTTGCGAAAGCTTCCAATGTATGAACAGGGCTTGTTGTGTAACTTATTGCGCCTGAGACGATTGCTTTTCTTTTGAGCGCTTCGTCTATTGAAATTTTTAAGTTTCGTGTGTCGTTTAGCGCATCAAATACACGAATAATATCTATACCGTTACTCACGGATTTTTCAATAAATTTTCTTACCACATCATCGGGGTAATGCTTGTAACCAAGCAGGTTTTGCCCACGCAAAAGCATTTGCAGCTTTGTGTTTTGCATGCGGTCTTTTATTTTACGCAATCTTTCCCATGGGTCTTCGTTAAGATATCTAAGGCAAGAGTCAAAAACCGCTCCGCCCCAGCATTCCACAGAATAATAATGCGCTTTGTCCATCGTAGGCAGAATTTTTTCAAATTTGTCGTACGGCAAACGAGTAGCTATCAAAGATTGATTGGCATCTCTCAATACTGTTTCGGTAAAAGAAACTTTCATATATTTACACCTCCAAATTTGCCCAATATATTATATCATTATATTTTGTCAAGTACAAGCGAAACGCACTCCCTTTTGCCTTTTATATTTTATAAAATTTGTTTTATTTATGCTCATTTACTATTTTTTTAAATGAAGTTTCAAACAGAAAATAAAAAACCCGAGATTTGACTCGGATTTTTTTCTGCTGGCAGTTTTGCAATAGAACAGAAAAATGGTCTTGGGTAAAGCAATTTCTAAATCTACATAAGCGGGGCAAACATACGCAAAAACCGATGCCAAAAAGAGCGTACTTTGCCTTTTTTTACTTCGCTTAGTGTGACTTCATGACTTTTTTCAAACGTTTTAAAAAAGTCTTCATGTATTTTTTTACAAACTTCGCCGCCGTCTATATACACTCCGCATTCCAAATGCAAAAACAAACTGCGATAATCAAGATTACACGTTCCGACATAGGCTGCGTTAGTATCGGCAAGTGCTACCTTGCTGTGGATAAAGCCGTCCGTATATTCGTATACCTTTATTCCGTTTTCCACAAGCTCGGAGTAAAAAACTTTTGTCAGCTCGAAAACAATTTTTTTGTCGGGTATATGCGGAACTACTATTCTCACATCCACACCGCTTTTCTGTGCCGTTATTAACGCAGTACGCATCTCGTTGTCTATGATAAGATATGGAGTAAAAAAGTAGACGTATTTTTCCGCACTGTAAATTAGTTGGAGGTACATATCTTCAGTTACGTTTTCTTTGTCCGACGGCATATCTGTAAAAGGAATTATTGCCGTTTTTCCAACGCTATTTTCCGTGTCCGTTTTTTCATTAACCAATCCCAAAAAAGAAGCGTAGTTACGAACTTCGAAACGCATATTCCACAGCTTCAAAAATGCAAGAGTAAAAGTATCCACCCCTTTGCCCGTAAACATTATTCCCGCATCCTTCCAATGCCCAAAAGGCTGTATCCTGTTTACATATTCGTCCGCAATATTCACGCCGCCCGTAAAAGCGGTAAATCCGTCAATGATAACCATTTTTCTATGCGTGCGATTATTCATTTGGACGTTAAACAACGGTCGATAGGGATTGAATTTATATGTTTTGATACCTATTTTTCTTAAATCTCTTGCCAAAGATCTGGGAGCTGTGGATTGACTGCCTAAGTCATCGTAAATAAGTCTTACATCTACCCCGTGGCAAGCTTTGTACTCCAAAATTTTTTTGATTTCATCCCAAAGCGTGCCTTCGTCGATAATAAAAAATTCCAAAAATATAAATTTTTCAGCTTTTTTAAGGCAATGTATAAGCCGTTCAAAATATTTCTCTCCGCTGTCAAAATACTCCACATTTTGGGAAACAGCTGCGGGGGCATATGCGCTGGCAAATATTTTTTTCGCTTGTTTCTTTGCGGAATTTGACAAGCTTTTGACTAAAGCATTGTCTTGTATCAAATATTTTTTCATTGCCATTTCACTGCGTTCCAAAAGTTTACGGTTCTTGTGCGACAAGGCGTGTCTTCGCAAAAGCAAATAAATAGACATTCCAAAAATCGGTACAGTCAAAATTGGGATAATCCAAGCAATCTTGTAGGCAGGATTCATAGGTCTATCCAAAATGTAAATGACAAAAATCAAAGCAATCGCTCTTACCGCTATGTTTACCAATGGCAAATTTTCAGCCAAATAAAAAGCGAATACAATAATATACGCTATTTGCACAAGCAGTAAAAGCGTAAACCATATAAAATTTTTGCTAATTAATGTTTTTAATTTTCTCATCACTAAACCGTCGCTTTTTTAGTTTGCGACAAAATAAAAATAATGCGTCGGAAAAATACAAATTTACTTTTCGACGCATTTATTTTTTTTGTTATTCAGCTATTACTGTATTTTTGATAGAACCTATTTTTTCAATTTTTATTTCTATTGTGTCGCCGGGATGAATTTCCCCAACTCCTCGTGGCGTGCCGGTCAATATTACATCACCTTGATTAAGAGTCATAACCTCGCTTACCCATTCTATAATGGCTGGAATATCGTTGATTAAATCTCTTGTATTACCGCTTTGCACCACATTGCCGTTAAGCACTGCCTCAACTTGCACATTGCCGGCGTCAATATCAGTGACCAAATACGAACCTATCGGGCAAAATGTGTCATATCCTTTTGCTCTCGTCCACTGTCCGTCTTGTTTTTGGAAATTTCTTTCCGAAATATCGTTTGCGCAAGTATAACCAAAAATATATTCCATTGCGTCTTTTCTTTTCACTTTGTGACATTTTTTGCCGATAACCACTGCCAGTTCCGCTTCGTAATGAAGCACACTTGCGGCACTAGGATAAATAATTTTGCCGTCTGGTTCGAGCATTGCGGTAAGCGGTTTCATAAACATAATAGGGCATACGGGCTTGTCGTGTTTCATTTCTTCCATATGAGATAGATAATTTACACCCAAAGCCAATATTTTTGTCGGCTCAACAGGACAAAGAAGTTTGTCGATTTTTGTTTCGTTTTCGCTTACTTCATATTTGCCGTAAATATCGCCTTTTACCATAAAGTATTTGCCGTCAACAACTTGAAAATATTTAGCTTCACCATTAGCTTCCGCTCTTGCAAAAATCATAAAATTTCTCCTAACAAAGTTTTTTTGTGACTAGCTTTATCATATTTATTTTTTACAAAAGTGTCAAGTTTATTTGCCTCACCTTTTATTCATCCCTTAGATAACCAGTCTAAAGAACATAAAAGAAAAAATCTGTAACATAAACGACATATGTTGACAAATAAACATTTATATTGTATATTACGCTTAACTAAAATTACCGCTTTAAGCGACATTTTTTTAATAATAGTCTATAAAAGGATATGGGTAAAATGATAAAAACAGACAGACGAGCAAGAAGGACACGTGCTGCGATAAGCGAAGCTTTTATAAAGCTGCTAAATAAAAAAGAAATTTCAAAAATAACGGTACGGGAAATCACCGAACTGGCTGATATTAACAGAGCGACTTTTTATTTGCATTACACTGATATTTATCAGGTTTTGGAAGAAATCGAAAACGAGCTTGCATCTGCGTTTTTCGATCTAGCCGATAAATTCGACACAAAAGACCTCATACGTGACCCGTATCCGATACTCAAAGCTGTGGGTGACGGCATAGAAGGAAGACCGCTATTTGCAAAATTTATTCTAAACACTGCCACAAGCTCAAATTACTTTATGAAAATAAAAACAGAATTAAAACGCCGAATAATAGCTATCTACGACACTGAAATGGCGAGCGAGCTTTATTACGCTCTGACCTTTACCATTGCGGGTACTCTTGACTCTTATGAAGAATGGTTTGAAAACAATAAACCTATTCCTCTGGAAACCCTTTGCAAAAATATGAGTAAATTTATTGCCGGCGGCGTGAAATCTATTATCGGCGAAATTTAATTTTTTTGATTTGATTTCTTACATTCATAAAATCAAAAATTTAATTATTTAAAGGTTTCATTTTATAAATAAAAAACGCCTTGCACGAAGCAGGGCGTTTTTTTGATTATTATTAAAATATTATTTTATCAAACCAAGTTCGATAGCCTGTTTTCTAAGTTCTTCTCTAAAATCGGGATGTGCAATAGAAATCATAGCTTCCGCTCTTTGTGCGATATTTTTGCCACGTAGGTTCACCATACCGTATTCCGTCGCAATATATTGAACGTCATTACGATGCAAGCTCACGACTGCGCCGGGCTTCAACTGCGGTACGATTTTACTGGTGGCTACTCTTACGCCTTCAGCGTTTTTGACCATGGCGGTAGAATACATTACCATAAATGATTTTCCGCCCTCTGACCTTTGAGAACCGTATGCTGTGTCTGATTGTCCGCCCGTTCCGCTAAACTGTCTGGAACCTATTGACTCCGAGCAGCATTGTCCCGTAAGGTCTATTTCGATAGACGAGTTAACGGAAATTTGGTTGTCAAGCTGAGCGAGAGTGAATACGCTGTTTGTATAGCTTGCTTCTCTAAGCAAAACATCCGGATTGTGGTCAATAAATTTATTAACTTTTTCCGTACCATCGGTAATAGCCATAACAATCTTACCTGTGTCAACTCCCTTTTTGCTGCCGTCAACTGCACCGCATAAAGCAAGGTCAACCAAACCTTCGCCTAGTAATTCCGTGTGAATGCCCAAATGTTTTTTTGTACGCAAAAGTCTGGAAACAGCGTTGGGAATTCCTCCGATACCGATTTGCAGACAATCGCCGTCATTGATTTGGTCAGCGATAAGTTTACCGATAATTTCATCTCGTGGGTCTTCGGGAGCTGTTGGAATTTCGGGAATTTGGTGATCATATTCGATAACATAATCAACATCGTCAAGAGTAAATTCTGTATCGCCGTATGTGTACGGCATATATTTATTTACTTCGGCAATAATGATTTTTGATGATTTCATCAAAGTTTTTGAATGTAAAGCTGATAATCCCATCGACATTTTTCCATTTTCGTCGGGGCGTGTTGCCGCCACTACAAAAATATCAATATCGCCCGAGGCAAGCATCGCAATGCCAGCACGTGACAAATGCGTCGGAACGTAATAAACTTTCGGGTTAGCAACGCCTCTCGTTGCTTTTGTCATAAATATTTCGTTGGTGGTGAATGTGGGGTTTGGAACATCCAAAAACGGGAATTTTTCCGCCATACGGCAGCACCAAAAATCAACGTTTTTTGTTGTGTCGTTGATTTTGTGAAATTGCGACATAAAACCGTAGGGAGTGCATTGACCTTCGCTCACGGCTACTTTGTAATTGTCTTTTACCAAAGCTATCGCTTGGTCGATTGTAATAAGTTTATCTTTATAATTCATAACTACGCTCCTTTTTTAGAGATTGTAACCCGCTTCAAACGCTTTTTTGATATTGTCTGCGCCTTTCTTTCCTTCAAACTGGTGCATCAATGCGTTTAATGCGGTATCCTTTGCCACTACGCCGCCTAGTTTTACAAATGCTCCAAACATAACAATGTTTGCCGAGCGTGCGCTGCCAAGTTCAAGCGCTATTGTGTTTGCCTTGATATATTTGACTGTTACATCGTCACGATTGACTTTTCTGTCAATCAAGTCGCTGTTAACCAAAATCAAACCGCCTTTCTCCACTTTGCTTTCAAACTTGTCTAAACTCGGAGTATTCATAACGATGAGTATATTTGGTTTTGTGATAAGCGGTGATGCAACGGGTTTATCGCTCAATACTACCGAACAGTTCGCAGTACCGCCACGCATTTCAGGACCATAACTCGGAAGCCATGTTACTTCAAAATTTTGTTCCATACCGGCGTAAACCATAAATTTACCCAAAGACAAAATACCTTGTCCGCCGAAACCGGCGCAAATAATTTTACTTTCCATTATTTGTCACCTCCGATATCTTTGTAAACACCAAGCGGATAATTAGCAGCCATTTCGTTTTTCACATGTTGCATAGCATCGGGAGGATTCATACCCCAGTTTGTAGGGCATGCAGCCAAGATTTCAACCATAGTGAAACCTTTGCCTGCCATTTGGTATTCGAAAGCTTTTTTGATGGCTTTTTTTGTTTTTAGTATATTCGCATAATCGCATACCATAGTCCGTTCAATATAAGCAGGTCCGCTTTGTGTAGCAAGCATTTCGCACATTTTTATGGGGTTGCCTTGTTTTTTGACATCTCTTCCAAAGGGGCTTGTGCTTGTTTTTTGTCCGATCAAAGTAGTAGGTGCCATTTGTCCGCCCGTCATTCCATAAATTGCGTTATTGATGAAAATAACGGTAATGTTTTCGCCTCTTAGTCCTGCGTGTACGATTTCTGCCAAGCCAATACTTGCCAAATCACCGTCGCCTTGATAGGTGAAAACTATTTTATCTGGATGCACTCTTTTTATACCTGTTGCCACAGCGGGAGCTCTGCCGTGAGCCGCTTGCTGTGAATCACAGTTGAAGAAATTGTAACTAAATACCGAACATCCGACAGAAGCGACTTCCACAGTTTTGCTTTGAAGTCCAAGTTCGTCCAAAACTTCGGCAACTAATTTTGTAGCTATACCGTGTGAACAACCGGGGCAGAAGCTCAGAGTTGCGTCGGTAAGCATTTTTGGTTTAGTCCATTTTGGCATTATTTGATTACCTCCATAACTTTTTCGACAATGTCTTCAGGTGACATTACCTCTCCGCCCATACGGCATAACAAGTCGATGGGTTTTTTGCCGTTAACAGCAAGTCGAACGTCTTCGTTGTATTGACCTGCGGAAAGCTCGACAGTCAAAAATCTTTTTACGTTTGGTTTATTTGCCACTTCTTCAAAAACTTTTGTAGCAAACGGGAAAAGCGTAGTGGGTCTTATTAAACCTACTTTTACTCCCTTTTCTCTTAATATAGGAAGAGCGGATTTGCAAATACGTCCAACACTGCCGTATGCGGTCAATACTATTTCCGCATCGTCGCAGTCTATAGCTTCACAAATAACTTCTTTCTTTTCGATTTCACGATATTTTGCTTGAAGACGGTAGTTTTGTTCCAAACATTCTTCGCTCTTTAAGTAAAGACTGTTGACAATGCGTCTTTCGTCGCCGTAATGCGTGCCTGTGGTAGCCCAGTCAAATTTTTCTGGATCATTGGGCTGTTTCATCGGAGGAAGCTCAACGGGTTCCATCAGCTGTCCCATCATACCGTCGCCCAAAATGAAAACGGGAATACGGTATTGTTCCGCTTTGTCCCATGCCATATACATAAGGTCTACAGCTTCTTGGATAGTAGCGG
Organism: Clostridia bacterium; assembly: GCA_035399325.1. Lineage (GTDB taxonomy): Bacteria > Bacillota > Clostridia > Christensenellales > CAG-314 > JAQUSX01. The sequence goes on from DAOPIV010000001.1 coordinate 23,466, forward strand.
GAGCGTATACAAGCAATTTGTAATCGCCGTGTCCGCCGCCTTTGACAGCCTGAGCATAGTCGGACTGAGCCGGTTGGATACCGCCCAAACCCGGACCCGCTCTTACCATATTTACAACAACAGCGGGAACTTCCGCCATTGCCATATAAGAAATGCCTTCTTGTTTTAGCGAAATTCCGGGACTTGATGAGCTTGTCATAGCTCTGCCGCCGGCACCGCCTGCTCCGTATACCATATTGATAGCGGCAACTTCGCTTTCGGCTTGGACAAAGTCTCCGCCTACTTCAAACAATCTCCACGAAAGATATTCGGGTATTTCTGTTTGCGGAGTAATAGGATAGCCAAAGAAAAATCTGCATCCGCCACGTACAGCCGCTTCGGCGATAGCTTCGTTTCCTTTCATCAAAACTTTTTTAGTCATACCTATTTTACCTCCAAAACACTGTCGGGACAAATGTAAGCGCACGCAGCGCAAGCGATACATTGCTCTTCGTCTATACATTCAACCGCAAAATATCCGCCTCTGTTGCTTTTTGCTCCCATTTTCAAGATTTTTTTCGGGCAAGCCGTAACGCATAATCCGCATCCCTTGCACTTTTCAAAATCGATTTGAACTTTCATTTGATTTCTCCTCAATCTATAATGGTTAACCAGTCGTATTTGTCAGGATACTTTCTCGTCTGTATTCCACGCAAACGATCATAAGCTGTTTTTGCAACGGGTCCCACTTTATTGTTGTTAATAACATACTCTTCGCCTTTGTAGCCGATAACGCCAACCGGCGAAACAGTAGCAGCTGTGCCAACGCCGAACATTTCCGTAAGTCTGCCTTCCTTTGCAGCCTTTATTATATCATCCACAGCAAAATGTCCTTCGTTTACCGTATAGCCTTCGTCACGCAATATTTTTATGATAGAGTGGCGTGTGATACCACGCAAAATGCTTCCGTCAAGCTCGGGTGTGCAAACAACTCCGTCCATAACAAACATAACGTTCATTGTGCCTACTTCTTCTATATATTTATGCTCTTCAGCGTCAAGCCACAAAACCTGGTCGAAACCTTGTTGAGCCGACTCGTACTGAGCAAGCAATCCAGCCGCATAGTTACCCATACATTTAGCTTCGCCAGTACCGCCTTTTGCCGCTCTAACGTATTTGTCTTCGATATATATACGTGCCGTTTCTTCAGATCCGTGCAAGTATGCGCCGACAGGCGACATAACGATAAACAATTTGTACTCTCTTGAAACATGGACGCCTAAAGCCACCTCGGATGCAATCATTGTTGGACGCAAATACAAAGCTGTGTTCGGCAGTGTGGGCACCCAGTCTTTTTCGAGTTTTATCATTTCGATAAGAGCTTCCAAAACGACGTTTTCATCAAACTGAGGCATACACATACGGTATGCGCTGCGGTTCATACGTTTGAAATTGTCCATAATGCGGAACAAAGTAACCTCGCCCTTGTCATTGCGGAAAGCTTTGCAGCCTTCAAAAATACCTTGACCGTAATGCAGACACATTGTCATCGGAGACATGTCAAAATTGCTGTATGGTCTTATTACGGGTTCGCCCCATGCTCCGTTAGCATAATCCATCTCCAACAAGTAGTCGGTATGAAGTTTTCCGAAACCCAACTTAGAGAAATCGGGCTTTTTTTGCAACTTGTCAGCCTTAATAATTTTCATATCAGATGTGAAACCTCCACTCTTAATAAATGTAAATATTTTTCGCCGTTGTTTTTTTTACTTAAAAACGCTTTTTTTCTCGCACAAAACCACAAAAAAAACTACTCTTTACGAGTAGATAGTCTTAACCCTTATTGTTTGGCAAAATAATCTTTCCTGTCACCAAAATCAGCGGAAAGATTATAGAAAATAAAAGCATCAAAATAAAAAGACCCAACGTCATTTTTTTACCTCGTCTATTATGGTATACCAATATTTTTAGTTTGTCAATAGACCAAAATGCTTTTTCTTGCCGAATTAAATAAAGCTATTTTTAGTCTTGCAATTTTTGTATTTTTGTGCAATAATAGCTGAATATATATAGCTTAAGCAATTTTTTAATTTATAATAAAAAATCAATTTTTAGATAATATTTTAATATAAGGAGATTTATATGAAACAAAAACGGATTCGGTTACTGTCGCTTTTACTTGTAGCCGTTATGCTTTGCTCGGTAGCCTTGTTCTCAGGCTGCGAAGTGAAAGTTCCCATCACAGAAGAAGATTTTAATGAATTTTTAAACAATTTGTTTATTGAAAGCGTAACATCAAACACGATAACGCTTCACTACACATTGAAAGACCCGTCTGCTTACGGAATAGAAGATTTTGAGCCGACGATATATGACCTATCTATGGATGACATAGACGCATATTATCAAGACCTTCAAGATACTTGGCAATATCTTATTTCACTGAGCGACCGCAATCTTACTCAAGAGCAAAAGTATATTTTAAAAATGCTCATTAAGTATTACGAATTAAATATTTCCGCCGAAGGACTTGATTACTACGGAACGTATCTCGACAGCATAAGCGGCTTGCCCTCCAATATGCCCATAAACTTTGCGGAATACAAATTTTACACCGAAAAAGACGTGCAGGACTATTTAGCATTGTTAAACCAATTCCCCACCCTTTTTGAACAGGCATTGGATTACGAAAGAACCCGTATTGAAATGGGGCTTGGGCTGTCCGACAGCACGCTTGACACGGTAATACAGCAATGCAACGATTTTATTTCTCACATTGACGACAACTACCTAATACTTACTTTCGACAGAAGAATAGATAATCTTGGTTTGTCCAGCGAATTGACAGCCGAATACAAAGAACAAAACTATCAAGCTTTCACAACAAAGGTCGTACCAGCATATGAAAATATGGCGGTATCTTTGGAAGAATTCAAAGGTCAATGTGTAAATGACAAAGGTCTTTGCTATTTTGAAAGAGGAACGGATTATTACCAATATTTGACTTCTTATTACACAGGCACGGATTATACATTAGACGAACTCGTTGATATGTGTACGGAAAATCTTGTGAAATACAAAAACCAGTTTATAGGCTTATACACAAAAAATCCTACATTATTTGACAAAGTTTTTGACGCTTCGACTTATGGAATAGACCCCACTACTTATGAAGACAAGGATCGCCCTGAAGCAGCTGTCGTGTTGGAAGCGCTTTGCACTGATATACTCAGCGACCTGCAAATAAAAATGCTGGATTATGTTCCCGCTTTATCAGACAGCAGTTTTTCAATATATTTTGTAGAAGAATCTTTGGAAGACTCTTTGTCTCCAGCATTCTATATGATTCCGCCTATTGACGACTATAAAAACAATACAATATACGTAAATCTCGGTTCTGTTGATAGTTTAGGTTTGTATTCCACTCTTGCACACGAAGGATACCCGGGACATCTTTATCAGACGGTATACTTCAACGATACGAACCCGAATCCTATTCGCAACGTTGTGCAGTTTGACGGTTATGTTGAGGGTTGGGCAGTATATATGGAAAATTATTCCTACGTTATGTATGACTTTGGTACAAACAACGAAACTATAACCTCAATGGCTTACAGCTATTCTATAATGGCACTGCTTCTTTATAGCCGTGTTGACTTAGGTGTAAATTATCAAGGTTGGACAGTTAGCGATACACAAAATTATATCAACGCTTTGGGACTAAACGGAGATATTGCCCAAGACATTATGGATATGGTTATCTCATCGCCCGCAACATATCTTAAATATTCAATAGGTTATTTGGAAATGATACGGCTTCAAAATTATGCCAAAAAAGAACTTGGCTCATTATTTGATATGGTAGAATTTAATACCGTTATTCTTGACATCGGTCCTATGCAATTTAGTATTGTAGAAGAAGCGGTACAGGCATATATCGACTCAAAATTGGCATCTTAACAGAAATAAACCCAGCATAAAAAACACAAAAACCCCGAAAAAATCGGGGTTTTTATTTTTACCAAAAAAACGTATTACAAATTTCTTTGTATAGCTATTCAATCAAAAATTTTTGTGCTAAAATGTGTGTGCCTAAATGAACGTTTAGCTATTTTTTATGGCTTATTTTTTATACATTACGGAGGGGAAAATGCGAATTGAGAAACATCCAATCTTGACCTTTGAAAAAGGTGAAATCGTGACTTTTACTTTCAACGGCACGATTTACCAAGGCATCAAAGGCGAGCCTATCGCAAGCGCGCTCCACGCCAACGGCGTAAGGACGCTCGGACACACACACGACAAAAATCGACCGCGCGGACTTTATTGCGCCATCGGAAACTGCAGCAGCTGTCTTGCCACCGTCAACGGCAAACCAAACGTAAGAATTTGCGTTGAGCCTTTGACTGACGGAATGGTTGTGACTCAGCAAAAAGGACGGGGGGTACTGAAAAATGATTAAAACAGACGTTGCCGTCATCGGCGGCGGTCCTGCTGGAATGTGTGCCGCAATCGAAGCGGCAAATGCAGGCGCTAAAGTAATAATTTTTGAAAGAAACTCTAGTCTGGGCGGACAGCTTGTAAAACAAACGCATATGTTTTTCGGTTCGCAAAAACAATATGCGTCAACCCGAGGATTTGACATCTCAAAAATATTGCGTGACCAAATATCACAAAATGAAAATATAACCGTTTTGACAAATGCCACCGTCATAGGCATGTATGAAGACGGCGTGCTGACTGTAGAACACGAGAATAAATATAAAAAAGTTTTGCCCCGAGCAACGGTAGTGGCAACGGGCGCAAGTGAAAAGTTTTTACCTTTCAACAACAACGACTTGCCAGGCATTTACGGTGCAGGCGCTGTTCAGACACTTATGAATGTATACGGCGTAAAACCGGGTGACGAGGTGGTAATGGTAGGCGCAGGTAATATAGGTCTTATCGTCAGTTATCAGCTTTTGCAGGCAGGAGTAAAAGTAAACGCCGTAATAGACGCCGCTCCTCGTATTGGCGGCTACTTGGTACACGCAAGTAAAATCCGCCGTATGGGCGTGCCAATACTTACTTCCACCACAGTAAAAACAGCTCACGGAACTGACTGCGTAGAAGGCGTTACTTTGGTAAAACTTGACGAAAATTGGAAAGAAATTCCCGATAGCGAATTTTACATTCCTTGCGACAATCTGTGTATAGCAGTGGGACTTTCACCATTAACCGAACTTATGTGGCAGATTGGTATAGAAATGGCTTATGTGCCACAGCTTGGCGGATACGTGCCGAAAAGCAACAAAAATATGCAGACAAGCCGTCCCGAAGTTTTTGTGGCTGGCGATGCCTCAGGCGTAGAAGAAGCAAGCTCCGCAATGGTAGAAGGTCGTATTGCGGGATTGAACGCAGCAGCATTTTTGGGTTTCAAAAATTCCGAAACCGACAGCAAACTGGCAGACTATTTTGAGCAGGCGGATTCATTAAGAAGCGGCCCTGTCGGCGAAAAAATACGCGCGGGTCTAAAACTCGCCGAATTGGATTAACGGAGGAAAGTAAAATGTTAGAAAAAACAGGTATAGCAACAAAGGAACAAATAGAATCCGTTACTCCGTCAGCTGAACGCAGAGGCAAAGGCGCAATCGCAATATGCGAATGTTTTCAAAACATTCCTTGCAATCCTTGCTACACTTCTTGCAAATTCGGCGCTATGAAACCCCTCATCGACATAAATGAGCGTCCTGAAGTAAACCCCGATAAATGCACGGGCTGCGGTATTTGCATAAGCAACTGCCCTGGGCTGGCGATTTTTGTAATAGACGAAACTTATTCCGAAACCGAAGCTTTGGTAAAACTCCCTTACGAATTTTTGCCATTACCCGAAAACGGAACTTTCGTCACTGGAACGGACAGAGCGGGAAAAGCCGTGTGCCGCGCAAAAGTGATAAAAGTTTTGAACACAGCAGCACAAGACAAGACTCCCGTGGTTTGGCTTGCCGTACCGAAAGAACTTTCAATGACTGTAAGAAGTTTCAAAATAGACGATATATATAGCGACAACACATATTTGTGCCGTTGCGAAGAAGTGACATTGGGGCAAGTGCGTGAACTTATCCGCAAAGGTTACACCAGCGTGGATGAAATCAAACGTATTTCACGTGCGGGAATGGGACCTTGTCAAGGAAAGACGTGCAGACAGCTTATTATGAACGAAATTTCAAAAATGACTGGCGAAAAAATCCAAGATATGCCCGTATCTACTTTTAGACCGCCAGTCAGACCAATAAAACTTGGAATGCTGGCACAAAGCGAGGATGAAACAAATGAGTGAATATAAAGCGAGTATAGTCATAATCGGCGGCGGTATTTCGGGCGTTTCCACCGCATACGAACTGGCAAAACGTGGAATGAAAGACATTATCGTTGTCGAAAGGGATTACATAGCCAGCGGTTCGACAGGCAGATGCGGCGCAGGCGTACGTATGCAATGGGGAACGGAAATGAACTGCCGTTTGTCAAAATACGCTATCGAAAGATATGAAAAAGCGCAGGAAGAGCTTGATTACGAATTTGATATAGAATTCAAGCAAGAAGGCTATTTAATCGTTGCGGCGACAGAAAAAGAGATGAATCAATTCCGCAAAAATGTGGAGCTTCAAAACAGCCTTGGCATACCAAGCAAACTTGTAACGCCAAAAGAAGCAAAAGAAATC
>DAOPIV010000002.1:0-27524 GCA_035399325.1 Clostridia bacterium
CGACATTATTTTGTATACCACGGGAAACCAAATAATAGCGGATAGTATCGTTGTTTCTGGGGCTGTGGAAGCGAATGAAGCTATTTTGACGGGTGAGTCCGAAGCTGTTGTCAAACAGACAGGGGACACCTTGTTTGCGGGCAGTTATGTTGTTTCAAACAACTGTGTTGCGAAAGTTGACAAAGTCGGTAAATACAACTATATAGAAAAACTTACGGGCAAGGCTCGAAAATACAAAAAACCTCATTCCCAGCTATTAAAATCGTTTAATATTATACTGTATTTTATAGCGATAATACTGCCGCCGCTGACTTATTTTATGTGGCAAGTTAACTCTATGGCAAGCGGCGACTTTATGACTACGTTACTTAATACCGTTAGCCCTGTTGTGGGTATTATTCCCGCAGGTCCGTTTTTGCTTACTTCGGTAACACTTGCCGTTTCGGTTGTGAGGCTGGCTAAAAACAAAACGATGGTACAAGAGTTGTATTGTATCGAAATGTTAGCAAGAGTAAACACCCTTTGTTTGGACAAAACGGGTACCATTACGGACGGCACAATGAAAGTAATAGAATGTGTTGACCTAAGGCTTGGCGGCGACCGTTATTCAGTAGGCGATATTGTAGGGGCTATGCAAAACGCATTGGGCGAAAGCAACTCCACTGCAAAAGCCTTGACGGAATATTTTGACAAAACACAGGTGAGCGGGCTGAAAAAAACCACAATTGTGCCTTTTTCATCTGCTCGAAAGTTTTCCGCCGTGTCATTCGAAGGCAACGGAACATATTTCTTGGGTGCTCCTGAGTTTATTTTGAACACAAGCGGCAGAGTCGACGACCTTGTCAAAAAATTTGCGGAAAAAGGTTGCAGAGTGCTTTTGCTAGCACACTCATCAAGCTCAATTTTTGTTTCGGATAAATCGGGTGTGCAGTTGCCGCTTATTCGCAAGCCTGTGGCAGTCATCGTGCTGGAAGACCATATCAGAGAAGACGCAGCGGACACCTTCCGCTGGTTCAAGCTGAACGGAGTGGACATCAAAGTCATTTCGGGTGATAACCCTTTGACTGTGTCAAATATAGCCGCAAAAGCCGAGCTGAATAACTATGACAAATATATAAGTCTTGACGGAATGACAGACGATGAAATTTATGAGATCGCAGACAAATACACAGTTTTTGGTAGAGTTTCGCCCGACCAAAAGGCGGTTTTGATTAAAGCCTTGCAGTCAAAAAGGCGTACCGTTGCAATGACGGGAGACGGCGTAAACGATATTTTGGCGTTGCGTGAGTCCGATTGTTCAATCGCTATGGCGTCTGGATCTGATGCTGCTCGCATTGTTTCGCACCTTGTGCTTATGGACGACAATTTTTCCAGTTTGCCAAAAGTAGTTGCCGAAGGCAGACGAGTGGTAAATAACATTCAAAACGCATCGTCAATGTTTTTTATGAAAACTGTATACACGATAGCGTTGATGATGTTTATTATCGTTATGGATATAGCTTTTTTCAAAAGTTATTATTATCCCTACAAAATGACAAATATTTTGTTGCTCGAAACCGTAATTGTCGGTATGTCAAGCGTGCTTTTGTCGCTCCAACCAAATACGAGCGTCATAAAAGGGCATTTTTTGGTAAATGTTTTTAAACGCAGTCTTCCCGCAAGTATCACTTTTTTTACGGTAACGATGTTTTTGTATGCTTTTCAAGCAAAAAGCGGTCTTCCTTTAACGCAAGAAAGTTTGGTTACCATAGCTGCGATAGCGTATACTTTCTGTGGATTTTACGCTCTATATATGGCATGCAAACCGACTAGACCTTGGAAAGTGTATCTGCTTGTCGGTATTGCGGTTATGCTTGTATTTGGCACAATCTTTTTCGGCGGTTTCTTTGATTACGTTACGCTAAATAGAGAAGAAATATTGCTCTTACTTGCAACGATTTTTGGGGCAGCGCCGTTATATTTGTTGCTGTACAAAGTTTTCAACGGATTTAGTTCCGTAAATTAATTATTTTAAAAATAAGGTAAAAATATATATGCTTATACAAATTACAGACGGAACTTTTTTTTACAACGAAAAAAAAGTTTTTGAAAATGTTTCCCTGCAAATCAACGACAACGATAAGATAGGATTTGTCGGTCGTAACGGGGAAGGAAAAACAACGCTAATACACACTTTGATAAAAGATTATGCCTTGCGTGAAGGCGAAGTTTATCACAAAAGCAATTTAAGAATTGGTTATTTGAAACAAAACAGCGGTTTAAATTCCGACAAAACGGTCTATGACGAAATGGCAACTGTTTTTACAGAAGTTTTTGAAGCCGAAAAGTCAATGCGTCAGTTGGAAACCGAAATTTCTTCCTTAGACCACAACAGCACCGAGTACCATCAAAAACTCAATAGATACAATGCGAAAAACGCTTTTTTTGAGGCAAACGACGGTTACAATATAGAAGTCAAGATAAAAACCGTTTTAAACGGTATGGGGTTTATGGACCGCTACACGCAAGTCATAAACACCATGAGCGGCGGCGAAAAAACCCGTCTTGCAATATGCAGACTATTGTTATCTCAACCCGAACTTTTGATAATGGACGAGCCCACAAACCATTTGGATTTTACCACTTTGCAGTGGTTGGAAGGATATTTGGCTTCATACAAAGGCGCTTTGTTGCTTGTCTCGCACGACAGATATTTTTTGGACAAACTTGTTAACAAAATTTGGGAAATCGAAAATTTTTCCGTTAGCGAGTTCACTGGAAATTACTCAAAATTTAAACAACTAAAAGAAGCGGCATTAATTAGAAATCAGCAGGAATTTGAGCGTCAGCAAAACAAGATTGCGTCAATGCTTGATTATGCTCAGCGTAATATCGCCCGTGCAAGCACTTCAAACAGTGCAAAATCAAGGCTCAAGCAAGTCGCCAATATGGAAAAAATCGACAAGCCTTACGTAGAAAGACGAGTGCCGAGATTTGATTTCACCTTTGAAACGCCGTCGTTAAAAACGCCTGTTACGGTAAAAAACCTCACGCTAAAAGGCGGCGAAAGACTGTTGCTTGACGATGTCTCGCTTGAGATAGGTAGAGGCGAAAAAGTTGCACTTATTGGTCCTAACGGGGCGGGAAAATCCACCTTTATAAAAAAAGTTGTAAAAGCGGTAAATGACGACTATGCTTCGGTAAGAATATGTCAAGGCGTAGTTATGGCGTATTACGACCAAGAAAATTTGAACCTAAATCCAGATGATACTGTTTTGCAAGCCGTATGGGAAAAGCATTACAGACTGACGCAGACATATGTAAGAAAGATTTTGGCGCAAGCTCTGCTTTCGCAAGAAGACATAGATAAAAAGGTAAAACAGTTGTCGGGCGGCGAAAGGGCAAAACTGGGTTTAGCTATGATGGTTATCGAAAAAGGCAATACGCTTATTATGGACGAGCCGACAAACCACCTTGACCTAATTAGTCGAGAAAGTTTGGAAGAATCTTTGGCGGATTTTAACGGCACTGTTTTGTTTGTTTCGCACGACAGATATTTTATAAACAAAATTGCGACAAAAATAGTCGAGATTGAAAATAACAAATTTAATGTTTATAATGGCAATTTTGACGATTATACAGCGGAAAAATTGTCAAAAGTGAACGAAGTAAAGACAGAAACGCCAGTACTAATAAAAAAACAGACAACTGTTTACCTAAATCCAAAAGAACGCAAAGCTTTGACAAACGCAAAATTAAAGCACAAAGAACTGGAGAAGGAAATTGCGGAGCTGGAAATAAGACAGTCAAAATTGGAAGAAGAAATTTCCACAAACGAAGTGGCGAGCGACTATAAACTTTTGGCGGAAAAATGTTCGGAGTTAGCAGAATTAAAAAAACAGGTCGATTCAAAAATAGTAGAGTGGGAAAATCTTGCCGAGCTATTGATATAAAGCAAATTGGAGTGTATAATTTTTTATGGCAACAAAAACAGCGTTGATTTTTGGCGGGTCGGGCGGAATAGGCAAAGCAACGACTGAGCTTTTTACTCAAAAAGGCTACAACGTTGCGTTTACTTATTTTCAGTCGGCAAAGTTAGCTGAGCAAATTTCCGTAAAAACAGGCGCAATTTTGTTTAAATGCGACATAACAAATTTTGACCAAGTGAAAGACACTGTCGCAAAAACTATTAAAATTTTTAAACACATAGATTTGCTGGTAATATGTTCGGGCGTAGCCAAACAAAATATGATAACCGACGTCACAACGAGCGAGTTTGATTTTTTGGTGAACGCAAACCTTAAAGGGGCATTTTTTGCTTCAAAAGCGGTAATTCCGCATATGGTCTCGGCAAAAAACGGAAGTATCGTTTTTGTTTCGTCAATTCTTGGGCAAGACGGTTGCAGTTGCGAAAGCGTGTATTCGCTGACAAAAGGCGGAGTAAATGCTTTTTCAAAATCATTAGCAAAAGAACTTGGCAGCAGCGGGATTAGAGTAAATACAGTTTGCCCCGGTCTAATTGATACCAAAATGAATGATAATTTAACCGATGATGATAAAAAAGAACTTGTTGAAAACGCTTTGTTAAAAAGAATAGGATCGCCAAAAGATATTGCAAATGCGATTTTGTTTTTGAGCGAAGCGGAGTATATTACGGGTGTGGAGCTAACAGTTTCCGGTGGAATGATAATATGAGCAATATTTCCTAGATTCTAGCCGATAATTTTATTGTTATTAGGAGTGTAATTAATGCAGTGGTATTGGATTGTAATAATAAGCGTTTTAGGGCTATGGGTGGTTTATTCATTTGTGACGAGCATCACAATGTTTCATTACAGCACAAGACCGAAGAAATTTACTGATGAAGAATGTATCAAGCGGGAAAAAGAGCTTATAAAATACGATTCGACAAATTACGACAATTTTCCCCGTGAACCTTTCGAACTGGATAGTGACAATGCAAAAATAAAAGGTTATATTATACATAACGCAAGAAAGACTGACAAAGTGGCTATTATCGTTCACGGTTTTACCGCAAGCGTTATCAGCTGTGCAAAATACGGCGAGATTTTTTATGATTTAGGCTATAACGTAGTGACTTTTGACCAAAGATATTTTGGGCAAAGCACGGGTGAATGTTGTACAATGGGTTACAGTGAAAGCAAGGATTTATTGAAAGTTATCGACTTTGTGAAAACAAAATTTACCGAGCCAAAAATAGTTTTGCACGGCGAATCTATGGGGGCGGCGACAGTATTACTAACCTTGCCGAAAACCGACGATTCCATATTATACGCTGTGGCTGATTGCTCATTTTCACGTTGTGTGAAACTTTACCGCTATCTTACGAAAAAATCCACATTATTTCTCTCGTCTTTCCCAATAACCGATTTGGCGTGTTTATGGAACAGATTACGATACGGTTTTTGGTCGCAAAAAGTCAATCCGATAGAGGCTGTGCAAAATACAAATAAACCGATTTTATTTATACACGGCAAAGCGGATGATTTTATACCTTGCTATATGTCTGAGCAAATGTATGAAAAAGCCTTAAGTTCGATTTCGCAACTGTATTTAGCTCCAGACGCAAAACACGCTATGAGTTTTACGGCAGACCAAATAAAATACAAAGAGTTAATAAAAAATTTCGATAAAAAAATTAACACAAATGGAGGAACCTTATGAAAGTATCACAAATGCCCTACAAACGGGTCGACAAAGCTGAAGTAATTGCAAAGATTGCCGACTTAACCCAAAGATTTAAAACCGCCGTGAAACTTGATGACGCCGTAAAAGTTATCAGCGAACACGACGAAATGAAAATTGAAATAATGACTCAATACACTTTGTCCTACATACGCTTTTCTCAAGACACACGAGACAAGTTTTATGTAGAAGAAAAAGATTTTTGGGACGAGTTCTTACCAGAATTGAGTGTAGCTGAAGTCAACTTTACAAAACTTTATGTAACATCACCGCTCTCACCCCAGCTGAGAGAAAAATATCCTCCTATTTTATTCAAAAATATAGAGATGGATATGAAAGCAAACGACGAGCGTATTTTGAAATACAAAATCGAAGAAAACAAAATTATTTCGGAATACACTAAAATGATGAGCAACATTTTGATTGAATATAACGGCGAAAAACTTCCTCCATCTGGTATGGGAAAATATATGAGCAATCCCAATAGAGAACTTCGTAAAGGCGCTTCTCTTGCTATGGGTAATAAATATGCTGAATACAAGAAAGAATTGGACGAAATTTATGACAAACTTGTAAAACTTCGTACAAAACAAGGTAAAGAGCTTGGATACGAAAATTATTGTCCCATTCCGTACGCAAATATGAAACGTATTTGTTATGGAAAAGAAGAAATCGCCGCTTTCCGTGCGAACGTGAAAAAATATCTTGTTCCTTTGGTATCAAAGCTCAAAGAGCGTATTCGTGTAGAACAAGGTTGGGATAAAGTTATGTCTTACGACGATAACATTTATACTAAAGTAGAACCGAAACCTATCGGTACGCCCGATGAAATATTTGCCGCAGGCAAAAAAATGTATCACGAAATGTCACCCGTTTGTGATGAACTCTTTACAAGAATGTGCGACATGGAAGCTTTTGACGCTCTTTCCCGTGAAGGTAAATGGGGCGGCGGATACTGTATTTCTATTGACAAATATGAAATACCGTTTATTATTGCAAATTTCAATGGCACATCGGGCGATATAGATGTCTTGACGCACGAATTTGGTCATGCTCTCGCTGCTGACAGAGCTTTTGATATTCCTTATCCACCGTTAAGAGACCCTGCAATGGAAACGGCGGAAGTTCATTCTATGAGTATGGAATTTTTGGCTTATCCTTGGATGGAAATGTTTTTCGGCGACAGAACTCCTGAGTACAAATTTTACCACATAAGCTCAGCCCTTTCGTTCATTCCTTACGGCACGATAGTTGACTATTTCCAACAAGTTTGTTATGACAACCCTGATATGACACCTGCTCAAAGAAATGAATTTTGGTCAAAAATCGAAAAAGAATTTTTACCGCATATGCACAATGAAGGATTGCCTTTCTATGGCGAAGGAAGACGCTGGCAACGTCAGGCACACATTTTCGAAGTGCCTTTCTACTATATCGATTACTGTCTAGCGCAGTTTGTCGCTTTCGAATTTTTGGCATTGTCTCAAAAAGACTATAAGAAAGCGCAAGAAGTTTATATGGCATTCTTAGTTCAGGGCGGCACAAAACCATTTACTGAACTGCTTGAAAGCGCTGGAATGAAATCACCTTTCGAAGAAGAGAGCTTTATTGAAATAGTAGACGTTATCGAAAAGATTCTCAAAATCTAATTTAACGAAAAGATAAAAATAAAAGACATAATTTCACAAAAAAACGGGCTTTCCGCCCGTTTTTTGTTATATTTTTTAATTTTACTATTGATTAAAATATGAACGAGGTATATAATATTATTGAGTATAAGGAGAAAAAAATGAAATATTGCGTTAGTTGTGGGGCTGAAATTTTTGATGATGCCGTCGTATGCGTGCATTGCGGCAGAGCTGTACCAAACGCTTGGAAGAAAACCGAAAATAAGGCATTGGGAATATTGGCAATAATTTTTGGCGTAGCACAATGTGTCATAGGTTTTATCTTAAGTGTTATAGGTCTGTCTATTTACAAAGAACCTGAAAACAAAAGAAACTGCAAAATAGGACTTGGATTATCAATAGCTATCATAATTCTTTATATCATATTATTTACTTTTATGATAATTTTTCCATTCGATCCTCCAACAATGTATTAAAATCCTGGATTTTAGTGTTAATAAATATAGTTAAAAGGAGAGTTTATGAAATACTGCGAAAAATGCGGAAGCGAAATGTATGATGATGCCGTAATCTGTACGAATTGCGGCTGTTCCACAAAGAAAATTGCAAAAGAAGGCAAAGCTTTGGGTGTATGTGCGATAGTTTTCGGTGCGCTGGGAGGTTGGCTTGGCTTAATTTTGGGCATAATAGGTCTAAGCATTTACAAAGAGCGTCCGAATAAAGTTAACAGTGCAATAGGATTGGGACTTTTTTGTCTATGGGCAGTCATTTGGATAGTAATAAGAATTTGGTTAAATCTATAAATAAAAGCCGTCAGTTTTGACGGCTTTCTTATTTTTTTTGATAAAAATTAATTAGCTGACGTTTTATTAAGCAAAATTATTCTTCTTTTCCTTCCGCCATTTTGTCTGCGGTATATATACGGCTGCCAAAGTCGAACATAACCCTTGTGGCTTGATTGTATCCGCTGGATGAAAACTGCTGATTGAGTTTTATTCCAGAGTTAACGATTAAATCGCCGTACGCTTGATAATTTTCTATTTCGCAAGGCAGCATCAACCCATTTTCAACCATTTTCATAAATTCGGGGTTTGCAGCCATTTCCGGCATTGCTATAAAGATAAGGTCGCCAAAATTTTTTGCGGGAATAAACTGCGGTCGGGTTTTTACATCATAAAGAATGTCATCGTCAAGGTTGCCAAATTTCAGCAAATCGCTCGGCGGACTTGTCGGCGCAATATTATTTGTTAACACGGCAACGGCTTGCGTTTTGTTTTTATTTGTTGCACAAATTTCGCCCACGCTTTCAGTAAAAATATCTTTAATTACACGATAAATACCATACTGCAAAGTTTTTCGATAGTTTTTGTAAAAATCTATTTGTTTTTTGACGGCGTCGAGTTCGTAGGGATTGAGTCTCGTTAGGTCAAGCTCGTAACCAAGCAAACCCACGCAAGCGGTATTAAAACGATTGTCTATTGTGCTGTAACGCAAAGTTTGAGCATTAGGTACGCCCGAAACGTGCGCTCCCATACAGCTTATCGGATAACCGTAAAGCGTTCCTGCCTGAATTAAGGCTCTGTCATAGCTGTCGGTATTGTCGCTGCACCAAAACTGCGGCATATAGCACAGTAATCCAAGATCAACTCTATTGCCGCCCGATGCGCAAGACTCAAAAAGTATATTGGGGAATTTTTTTGTAAGTCTACTTAACACCGAATACAGCCCAAGCATATAACGGTGAAAAAATTCTCCTTGTCTATCGCCCAGTGTGGGGGAATAAAAGTCACTCATAGGTCGGTTAAAATCCCATTTTACATATGATATATTTGCGCTGGAAAAAACTTCGGTCATACTTTCGACTATATAATTTTGAACATCAATATTTGTTAAATCCAGTAAGAGTTGATTTCTGCCCAGCGATGGAATATATTTTGGATGAGTGACAGCCCATTCGGGGTGTGTGCGGTACAGTTCGCTATTCGGGTTTACCATTTCGGGTTCTACCCAAATGCCGAAATCCATTCCAAATTCATTGATTTTGCTTGCAAAACCGCTAAGTCCGTTTGGGAATCTGTCCTTGTTTACAGTCCAGTCTCCAAGCCCTTGACTGTCATTTATGCGGTCTCCAAACCAGCCGTCATCAAGCACAAACAATTCACAGCCGACTTGTTTGCCAGCAAGCGCTATATGAAGCAGTTTTTCTTCGGTGAAATTAAAACCAGTAGCTTCCCAGTTGTTAACCAAAACGGGGCGTTCTTTTTTTGCCCAAGCCCCACGGACTATATGATTGTTAATAAAATTGTGGTATTCGTTAGTGAGTCCGTTAATTCCGTCGCAAGAGTAACAAATCGTTGCTTCGGGAGTGAAAAAAGTTTCGTTCGGGGCTAGTTTCCACGAAAATCCATAGGGATTTATGCCGTTTATTATACGTGTTTTATTGTGGACTGAAACTTCAAAGGTTTCGGCGTGGTTTCCGGTATAAACTAGATTGAAGCCAAAGCAGTCGCCGAAATCTAGCGAAGCGTTTTGTTTTTTCAAAATAACATAGGGGTTGTGCGTATTTGACGAATAGCCGACTTTACTATCAATAGTAAAAATCCCCGTAGAAAGTTTGCGTTCGTTTTTATACCGTTCTTTTGCCCACGCTCCGTCAAAAGAAATAACGGAATAATCACATTCGGGCAAATCCAGCTGGTTGCTTGCGATTTTTTCAATTACGATTTCGTCGTTACCATAGTTTGTCAATGACGAGCTTTTTATGATAATGTCAGAATCTTTACACACTGAGTAATAAAGTTTCAATTTCAAATGTGCGGCTTTGTCGATAGTTGTAATTATCAAGGTTGACATTTTCGAATGAGCCGAAGGCAACTCGCTAGGATAAAAACCGTCTGTTATTTCATAACTATGAAACAAAAAATCATTTACGAAAGAACCGTCAGACTCACGCAACATAAGGTACGGTTCACGAAAATCACCCTTGCCCGCAGTCGAAATTTCCTGTGCCATATTGTCGAGCGACAGCGGAGCGGTTGAAGCCGAATAAAAAACGGTTGTGCCTAGTCCCGTTCCGACTTTTTCGGTCAAAGCGGCTATTGAAGCAGGATTTTTGATTTTTTTGCCGTAATAATTTTGACACAAATGCCCGTCAGACGTTACCGAAAACAAGTAAGTAGTTTTTGGTGTGTCAATTTGAAATACATTGTCGTTCACGCTGATTTGCGAATTAGTTTTTTTCATAAATTCATTCTCCAAAAATTTTCTCAGGTTTTACAGCAGTCGTACCGTATTTCCTAAATTCTATTTCCATAACGTTTTCCGCACCAAAGCGGTCGTTAATTTTGTTCAAAATCTTTTCGTCGTTTTTCACATACGCAAGCACAGTACCACGAAAACCTCCGCCATGCACACGGGCAACACAAGTCGGGTCAAGTATTTTTAGGTCGTCCAGTGCTTTGGTTATCGGGGAAGAAGTTTCGTCAGATTTTGTGCAGTTACGCAAATTGTATCTGCTGCTGTGTCCGCTGTTTGCAATACAAATTAAAAACATTTCATTGTCGCCCAGTTTGCAAAAATTCAGAGTGTTTTTTACTCTTCGGTTTTCTTCAAAAAAATGCAAAGCTCTTTTGTATTTGAGTGTATCTTCTTCTTTTCGGCTAAAAAATTCTTTTTCGGTAATCTCGCCAAGATATTTTTTGCCAAAACTCTCCGCAACTGCTTGCATATCGTTTTTTATTGCAACGTATTCTTGGGTAAGGTCGCTGTGGTCGCCGCCTGTGTTTATAAGCAGCATTTTTTCAACAAGTTTGATAGGGGAAACGGTTTCTACATATGGGCAAAGCGGATTGACAAAATCTATATACGTAACACCGCCGTACGCTATACCGCATTGGTCGAGTAGTCCGCAAGGTTTGCCAAAATATTCGTTTTCCACCCTTTGACATATTTTTGCCCGTTGCATTGCCATAAGTTTGCCGCCGTTAAAAAAGTCGTTTAATATTACGCAAATTAACATTTCGAATGCTGCGGAAGAACTCATACCAACGCCTGCTGGTATATTGCTATTGGTAAATGCGTCAAAGCCGCCATATTTGTAGCCGTCCGCTTTAAAAATGGCAATCATACCTTTTACTATAGACAGCGAAGAGCCTTCTTCACTTTTTTGGTATTCGGTTTTGGTTATATCGACAGTTATGTTTCCAAAATTTTCGGTAAAAATATTTATTATGCTGCTTCCGTTTGGAGCGGCACAAGCAATAATGTCACGGTTTAAAGCCCCAACAAGCACTCTGCCGTTGTTGTGGTCGGTGTGATTGCCGACAATCTCACATCTGGCGGGGGAGCTGAAAAAAGCGGCTGGCAAAGCATTAAATCGGTCGGTAAATGCGTCACGCAGTTTGTCGTATCTATGTTTTGTTTGGGATTGACTGGTATTTCCATATAACTCGGTGTAATTCATATTTTGTCCTTTATTTTTGTAATTTTTTTCTACTGTTTTAAATATTTATTATTTTTGACGATATTATATTTTTGATAAAAAGCTTGTTAAGTTTTTGATTTTGCATAATAAACAACTCAAATTATTTTTTTTGAAAATTCCAAATTTCCTTGAAAACGGCGGTTGTTTTTGGTTTTATATTATGTATCGGCGACAACGTTTCCATTTCAATAATCGAGCCGTCGGTATAGCACTCAATGTTGCAACCACGGTCGGGGTATTTGTCGAAACTAAGCGTTTCAAAAGTTTTAGTAAAAATCATTTTGTCGTTTGCGTAAAAAATCTGTCCGTTTTTATTGTATACGCCGATTTTGAGCGGTTTTGCGTTTTTGTCGGCGGTAATTTCTATGCCGTTATTTGTGTAACGCAGACGCTTGTCGTTTATGTCAGTGTACGCCCAAAAAACGATATTGCGGTTAGGCAGAAGTCCCGTGTCGGCTGTGTCGAGCGGAAGCAAAACTTTTCCGCCGTGGCTAAGAGCGGTTATACCCCAAAGCGCAAGGTTAACGGTTTTTTCAAGATTATTGGTTATAGAATGAGTTATACTAGCGGAATTTTCGGTTAAAAACTCAATTTTTATGCAAAAAGTCAATCCGTCGCCCCGTTTTGCGGTAAATTCCGCCCCGTTATCGTGCAAAACCGTTGCGGCTGCGGTGTTGTCGTAAAGATAGCATTCATCGCATTCGGGAGAACGCCAAAGCCTGTGACCGCCGAGTTGAAGCCACTTGACGCCGTTCACAGTTTTATTTTGTGTAAATTTTTCGTCAAAAAAACAAATATTGTCAAATCCAAAAGCGCCGATACGGCTTATTCTTATGCCGTATTCGGTCGTAATGCCGAGAGTCAAATTTCCGTTTTCGATTATGAGCATTTTGCCGAAACTCGATTGTGTGTAATAGCTTTTCATAAAAAATCTTTCCTTCGCTTTATTATCGCACAAACATAACTTTTTTTCAAGAACCAATTATCCTATTGTAAATCCTTTATTATTATAGTAAAATTAAAAAATAAATAAATTTACATGGAAAGAATACATAAATATTCTAGAAAACCCAAATTTTTGTAATGATATGAAAAAGCTACTAGCAGATGATTACATAAACGGATTTAGATCAAAAAAATTATATAAATATTTTAGATTTTCTAATAAAAGAGAGACTAAAAAAAGATTAAATCAAATTATAAAAGGAAAAATATGGATGTCTAAAAGAAAAAAATTAAATGACCCATTTGATTTAATTTTGGCTAAATTTATTTATAGTGATAATGAACAATCTTATTATGACTATTTATCTGAACTTCAAGAAACAAAAGAGGTCTTATGTCTAACAACGGATCCATTTAATTTATTAATGTGGTCTCATTATGGAGATGGACATAGGGGTTATTGTATTGAATTTCAGCCAATATTTCACATTTTAAATGATAAAGAATTTCCAATTGAATATATTAAAAAACGTCCAAATATTACTCAAATTTTTAAAGATTTTTATGATAGTAAAGAAAGATTAATCCAAGGACATAATGAAGAGGCTATATTTTCTTACAAACTATCTCCTATGTTTTATTACAAAAATGAATGTTGGGCATATGAAAAAGAACATCGCATAATTTCTTATTCTAAAAATGACAAATCTGAAGGAAGCTTACACGATTTAATGGATTTAGGACTAAAAATAACTAGAATTATTTGTGGACTAAATTGTAGTAAAGAAAATATTAAAATTATAAAAAATGCATGTGAAAAGATTAATAGAAAAAATTATAGAGAAGCAAAAAATAAATTAACAGAATATACTGAAAAGAAAATTAACGAAATTTTATTAAAAAACCCAGAGATAACAAAAGATGAAGTAATAAAACTAATACTTGAAAAAACTTTCGATTGGCAAGTAGTAGATTTAACAAGATTAATATCCGATGATAACTTTAAATTAAATGAAATCAAAATTGATTTATGAAATAGTTTAAAAAGTAGTTTGAGCGAAAAAAGAAAAACAAAAAAGCCGTAATCGTAAGAGATTACGGATTTTTTTATGGCTCCCCGTGTCTGGTTTGAACAGACGACCCTCCGGTTAACAGCCGGATGCTCTACCGCTGAGCTAACGAGGAATATCTTTTTAGCGAAGTCTATGATACAACGGTTTGGGCTTTGTGTCAACTGTTTTTTTGCTCTTTCGTCTTGTTTTACGCTGATTTTTTTTGATTTTTTAAGTTGACTTATTTATTTAATTTTTCTTTAAAATAAAACTCAAACAGTTCTTTTCCGCAAGGGACATTCCTTTTTTCAATTTCTTTTTTTACCGCTTCCCGTTCATACGGTACGGCAATGCGTTCATATGAAAATCCTTCGGGTGAAACAGTCAATATTATTCCGTGAGCTTCGCTTTTTTCGTGACAACCGACGCTGCCAACATCGCAGTAAATGCGTTCGCCCGTTAGGTCAATGCTCTCATGCTTGTGTCCGAAAAACACAGCGTCGGCATCAATACCAAAAAACATTTTGTCAAAAAATTCGACGGTTGGATAGGGGTTTATTTGTTCGAAAGTATGTTTTTTGTAAATGTCGTTTTTTGCCAGTCCATAATGCAAGAAAGCAAATTTGTGTCCGTAGATATTACGCCTTACAATCAAAGGCAAGTAACGCATACGCTCACGGTAAGAATCTCCGAGTGTGTCAAAAACATACCGCTTGTGTTCCGACGGAACGTGCGACATTGCGGGCGGTAAAACATCGTCGTTGATATAATTTATGTCGTGATTTCCGTTAATCAGCGTAATTTCGTGCGAAAACATAAAATCTAAACATTCGCCGCTCATAGGTCCTATGGAAACAATATCGCCCGTATGAATTATTTCGTCACAGTTACTTTTTGTAAATTCGTCATATATCGCTTTTAGCGCGAAAAAATTTCCGTGAGTGTCGGAAAAAATGCCTATTTTTGTCATCAAATTCCCCTAAATAATATTTGTCAAAATCAAGTAATACGCTGCCGTTATCGCAACGGGATTTAAAACCGCTCCCATAATGCCGAACAGTTTTTTGTCAAGCTGTATTTGTCTTACCGCTCCAATAATTCCCTCGGTAAAAGCATACAAAGGGAAAACGAATGCGACAATATAAAGCGGTATTGAAATCCAAGTTATGTAAATGCTTGCGTTTGAATTTATGAGCGCATCTGCACCGACAAAACTAAGATACCCAACCAAAAAAGCCGCCACAGCCCACAGACAAGAAGCAATACCGTATCCGATAACAATTTTTCTTTGTTCGGGGTCATTTTTGACGCCGATAAAAATTTTGCGGTCTTTGACAAAATTGCTTAAATTTCTAGGTAATTCTTCCATACCATATTTATCTTTATCCATACATAAATAATGCCATATTTGCACCCAAGTGTCAACAGCGTTACCAATCAATTTGACAAATCGCACCGACGGATATATTATACCGATAAAAGGAAAATCTTATGAAAATATATGATATTTCGCAAGAATTAACAAGCTGTGAAGTTTATGACGGCGACATTGCTCCAAAAATAACTAATGTAAAAAACATTGTCAATGATGGATATAATTTGACCAATCTAACTATGTGTGTACACAACGGAACGCATATCGATGCGCCGAAACATTTTCTACCCGATGGCAAAGCGGTAGACGAATTGCCTTTGACTTATTTTGTAGGTAAAGCGCAGGTAGTGGAGCTTGACGGTGAAATCAATGAAACCGTCATTGAAACTATGGATTTAAAAGCAAAACGCTTGCTAGTCAAAGGCAATGGGGTACTGACGAATAGCGGAGCGAGAGCTTTGGCAAAAATAGGCGTGATACTCATTGGCACAGAAAGTCAAAGCGTTGGTGACAGCCTTGCACCGATGCCTGTGCATAAAATTTTGCTTGAAGAAAAAATCATACCGCTGGAAGGAATAAGACTGGTTAATGTGTCGCAAGGAGTTTATTATTTATTTGCACAGCCGCTCAATATTGCGGGTTGCGACGGTTCGCCAACTCGGGCGATACTTGTGGATAAATTTGACGAGTAAATAAATTTTTGTTAATTAAAATTTTATCAAATTTTTTATAAGGGTTGTTTTTACGACCCTTATAAACTTTACATAAAAAACCCGATATGTTATCATTATTTTATGCAAACCAAAGTCGAAAAAATAAACGCCAAATCTTTGAATTTGGCAAAAAAATTGATTTTGGAAGGTGAAATTGTCGCTTTCCCAACCGAGACTGTTTACGGACTCGGCGCTAATGTTTTTGATGAAAAAGCGGTAAAAAAAATTTTTGAAGCAAAAGGCAGACCAAGCGACAATCCGCTCATAGCCCACGTTGCAGATTTTGAAACGATAAAACTTTTGACGACCGATATTTCTGCTGACGCAAAAAAAATTTTCGATCACTTTATGCCGGGCAGTTTGACAGTGGTTTTGCGTAAACAAAAAAGCGTACCCGATATAGTGACCGCAAATCTTGATACAGTAGCAATCCGTATGCCGTCGTCTGCTGAAGCCAGAGCCTTTATTTCCGCTTGCGGCGTGCCTATTGCCGCACCAAGCGCAAATTTGAGTTCTCGTCCAAGCCCGACTACTTTCAAGGCTGTTTTCGAAGACATGAACGGCAAAATTCCGCTTATTCTTGCGGGAAATGATTGCGAAGTCGGTATAGAGTCGACCGTGCTTGATATGACTACTGAGCCAACGATATTGCGTCCAGGTATTATAACTATTGAGCAAATCGAAAAAGTTTTGGGTAAAAAAGTAAATACCTATTCTGACCAAAATCGCAAAGTTAATTCACCTGGCATACGTTACCGCCATTATGCGCCAACCATACCCGCAGCTTTGGAAATGACAGGCGATGTAAAAAAAGTTTTAAATTTTTACGACAAACTAATGTCAAATGGACAAAAAGCGGTTATACTTTGTCTTGAAGAATATACAAATATATTTTCGGGCAAAAATGTGTATTCGCTTGGCAAGACAGAAAAAGACGCTGCAAACAAATTTTTCTTAGCACTAAGAGAATGTGAAAAAAATTACGACTATATCATAGAAATGTTTTGCCCGAAAACTGAAGAAGGTTTTTCAGTTCTAAACAGAATGACAAAGTCTGTCGGCGGCAATATTATATAGCTAAATTACAAAATATATAGATAAACTAATTCAAATTCAAAAAATATTTTGCGGAGGGAATAACGATGATAGCTTTGGGTTGCGACCACGCAGGTTTGGATGCCAAACAAAAACTTATCGCTTATTTGGAGCAAAGGGGCTACAAATGCAAAGATTTTGGAACATACACGTCGGATTCTTGCGATTATCCTGATTTTGCTTATGCTGTCGCAAAAAGTGTTCAAAGCGGACAATGCGACAGAGGAATTTTGATTTGCGGAACAGGCATAGGCATGTCAATCGCCGCAAACAAAGTAAAGGGTATTCGATGTGCCGCTTGTTCGGACAGCTTTTCCGCAGAAATGACTCGTCGTCACAACAACTCAAACATTTTAGCTATGGGCGCACGAGTAATATCGGACGACAAAATGATAGAGCTTGCCGAAATTTTTCTCAACACAATATTTGAAGAGGGCAGGCATTTAAGACGTTTGGAAAAAATCGCCGAAATAGAAAGAAAAGAGGGCTAACAAAGGAAAAATGGTAAAAGAGGTTGTAAAATCTATCGTAGAAGCTGAAAACAAGGCGGAAAATATAATTGAGCTTGCTCGTGAAAAAGCAGGTGAAATTATTTCTTTGGCCTCCGTCGACGCTGAAAAAATATCCGAACAAAGCGCTAAAGATATAAGACAGCTTTTTGCGGACGAAACAAAAACCGCAACAGAAAAAGCCGAAAAGAAAGCCGCTGATTTTTTGGCGGAAAACAAAGCCGCTGATATTTTGTTTGTTGAAAAATCCAATAAAAATATGGATGATGCGGTAAAAGTTATTTTGGAGAGTTTATTGGACTAATGCCTATATTACAGATGAAAAAATTTACGCTAATGGGGCTTATCAGTGAAAAGGAAAACCTTTTCACCGCTTTATCTCGCACAAAAAAAGTTCATCTTATCAATATGGAAGAAATTGAAGATACATCTAGAAATCTCAATGTTGAAAAAACTGACATTTTGATAAAAAAGATGAATCAAATTGACGGCGCTATTAGTTTTATGAAAAACGCAATGGACATAAAACAAGCCGCAATGCGTGCAAGGGGCGACAAGAAAGCAAAATTTGCGATAAAAACGACAGGAAGAAAAGCGGAAGTAGGCTATACAAGATTTGACCAAATAGCCGATCATGAAATAGGTTTATTTGATAATGCCGTTTACACAGCCGAAAAATATCAACACAGAATAACTGAAATTGACGGAGAAATCTCCAAATTTAGACAAGAAGCTGAAAGCTTGGAAATATACAAAAATCTGGACATTGCCTTTTTTGATATAAAGGATACTGCTCACACAGCGACGTTATTGGGCATTGTGCAAAATTTCAAAAAATCAGATTTTGAAACTTTGGTCATAGATTACCCCGAAACCCAGTTTGCTTTTATTGGTGAAAAGGGTACGGATACCGCAGTAATGGCAATAACACTAAAAGAAACCGAAGAACAAATTCGTGAAGTTTTGCAAAAATGGAATTTCTCACAATCAAATTTTGATTTTAACGTTACTGCTATGGAAATGATTAGGCATCACCACGGCAAAATCGAAAGACTAAAAAAAGAAAAAGAAGAAATTTTATTTACTAGTTGTCAAAAACTTTTGGATTATCTTCCCGATTTGAAACTATTGTACGATTACTATTCTATATCGCTCCAACTTATCGAGTCGGATACCAGCATTTGCGAGACAAAAAAAGTTTTTTTGATGCAAGGCTGGGTTGCAACCGAAGACGTTGAAACCATAAAAAAAGTTGTGGCAAAAAACACAACCGTTTGTTCCGAAGAATATATAGACCCGACAGACGACGAAAAACCGCCGACAGTCATAAAAACAAACAAGATTTTTGCTCCTTTCAATTCTATTATCGAAATGTATTCTTTGCCCGATTACCGTGAAGCAAGCCCGAATGTATTTGTGGCTGTTTTCTATTGGCTATTTATGGGCATTATGATGGGCGATGTGGGCTACGGCGTTGTTATGATGCTTGTGGCGGCGTTGTTTGTAAAATTTATAAAACCCGAAGGCGGAATGAAAAACCTTGTTCTTATTATCGGCTATTCGGGGGTTTCCACTTTGATTTGGGGAATACTTTTTGGCGGCTGGTTTGCTATTTCTTTCCCCGAAGGCAGCATTTTTTCACCCGTATTGCTTAGCCCGCTGACCAATCCTCTTGGCATGATAGAGCTTTGCCTTATTTTGGGAACGCTTCACATAATAAGCGCAATGATAATGCGCGCAATAAATTTAATCCGCCAGAAACATTATTTGGACGCTGTTTTTGATGCGTTTATATGGATTATTTTTGATATAGGTTTGATATTAGCAATCATAGGCGGATTTGCGTCTTTAACGGGTTCGGCACAAAATTTATCTATATTTACAAATATTGGACTCATTATGATGGTCGTGGCTTTAGTAGTTGTGCTACTTACCGCAGGCAGAAAAAAGAAAGGTCTCGGCAAAATTACAGGCGGTCTTGGCGGAGTTTGGGGCGTTATCGGGTTGGTTTCCGATATACTTAGTTACCTGAGACTTTTTGGTCTTGGGCTGACGACAGGCGTCATCGGTATGGTGTTTAATACGCTGGCGGGATTATTACTCGGCAGTCCGTATTTCTTTTTACTGGGCGTAGTTGTACTGCTGTTTGGACACGGATTAAATTTGGCAATAAATCTGCTTGGAGCGTATGTTCACGACGCCCGTTTACAGCATATCGAGTTTTTTGGCAAGTTTTATACAGGCGACGGATTGAGATTTAGTCCGCTTGCAGGTAACACAAAATACACAAAACTATTAAATGACTAATTATATATCTAACTGATACTTATTGGAGGAAATTTTTATGTTGACAAGTCTTTTGGCTTTTTTCGAGGATGCGGTAACAATCGGCACCGCTGTGGCTGAACCTTTGCAATGGGGCGCAATACTTGCTTTCGTAGCTGCTGCTTTGGCATTTATACCCGCAGGTATTGGCAGTACAATAGGCGTTACGCTTGGCGGACAAGCTGTTGCAGGCGTAGCAGCGGAAAAACCCGATGTTTATCCCAAATTGCAAGTTATTCAGCTTTTGCCCGCAACGCAAGGTATTTACGGATTTATTATTGCTTTTGTTATTTGCTTACGTATTGGCGTGCTCGGCGGAACAATCGCTACATTGACTGTTGAACAAGGTTTACAGTATATTGCAGGGGCTTTGCCCATTTCAATCGTAGGATATTACAGCGCTGTTTTCCAAGGCAAAGTCGGAGCATCCGCAATAGCAATGGTAGGAAAAAACCCCGATATGAGCGGTAAAGGTATTGCTATGGTTGCCGTTGTTGAAACGTACGCTATTTTTGGTTTGCTCGTATCATTCTTGATGGTATGGCTTGGAGTAGCTATCTAATTATGAGCGGTAAAGAAACGATAATAGAAAGAATATTATCCGACGCCGAAACGAAAGCGGAAGAAATACTAGCCGACGCGAAATCGCGTGCGGAAAGTATTTATGCGCAGGCAAATGAAAACGTTTCGAGTAAACATAGTAAGGCAAAACAAAAAGCCGCGTCGGACGCTGCCGAAAACCTGCGCCGCCGTATGTCGGTCGCTGGTTTGGACGCGAAAAAAAGCAGACTGTACGCAAAGCAAAAGCTTCTCGAACAGGCATTTGTTGACGCGGGAAAAGCTGTCGTCGCTATGGACGATAAAACTTACTGCGAGCTTATCGGAAAACTTATCACGCGTTTCGCTGCCGACGGCGAAAACGTTATTATTTGCGAAAACGACTCAAAACGTATTACTCAGACTTTTTTAAACAAATTCGACAAAAACTTGAAATTGGCGAAAAATTTCGGCGATTTTGAGGGCGGAATAATACTGGCAAAAGGCGAATATGAAAAGAATTTGACTTTGGACGTTTTACTTGACGAGAGCAGAGAACGCGTTGAAAACAAAGTTGCGACCGTATTGTTTAAGGAAAATTTATGACAGACAACATAACCTTGTACGCAAGCGGCAGAGTGGCGGTACTTTCCACGAAGCTTATCGGGCGTGAAAAACTGAATAGAATAGCCGAAGCAAATTCGCTTGATACCGCTGTAAAAATATTGTATGAAAACAATTACGCGGGCGGTATGACAGTAAACTCTGGCAGCGACTTTGAGCAGCTTTTGGACAAGGAATTGGAAATAACGGTTGATTTTTTCAAGTCAATGTCGCCGAATAAATTTTTGACCGATTGTTTTATTCTCGGTTACGACTATACTAACGCGAAATTGTTTCAAAAAGCCCGCCGTATGGGAATCGACGCCAAAAATTCCGCTACTAAGTTTGGCAATATAGACGTCAATTTTCTTGCCGACGCAATCGACAGCATTGATTACGACGACCTGCCAAAGCCTATGAGCGACGCATTACGGTTAATCGACGAAGCATATGAAAGCGGCAAAGGTTCGGCTCAATTCATTGATACCGTTTTGGACAAGGCAAAATACGCCAACATACTCGATAACCTGAAATTCGCCAAAAGCAAATACGCTGACGAATATTTTACAGCGGATATTGATATGATGAATATTTTGACTGCGTTCAGATGCTTATATATTCATTACAAAGATAGTCAGTATGCGGAAATGTTTATCGACGGCGGTTCGCTGGTTGCGGACGAAATCGTCAAGGCGTACGGAAAAGGATTGGACGGCTTGCTTAGTTACACTCACGACACGCCTTACCGCAAACTCGGCGATATTTGCGCCGAAAGCGTAAGACAGGACAAGCCGATAGTAAACGCGGAGATATATTTCAGCAACATAAAAAAGAAAATTTTGACCCCGTATAAAAACGATATGGAGACCGTTTATCCGCTCGTAAATTATTTTATGAGCAAAAAGACGGAGATAGAAAATTTGCGCTGGATACTTGTAGGCGTAAAAAACGGCGTAAAAGAAGAAGTTATTAAAAGCAGAATTAAGGAGCTTTATGTATAACAAAATAGGCGTTATCGGAAATAAAGACAGCGTTGCCGCTTTTAGGGCGATCGGGGTGGAAGTATTTGACGCTGCCACGCCCGAACAAGCACGTTTGCTTATCAGAAATCTAACAGCGGATGGTTTTGCTGTGATTTTTATTGCCGAGACGCTTGCCGAAAAAATACCCGAAGTAATAGAAAAATGTAAGAAAACTCCTTATCCCGTGCTTGTGCCTATTCCCGTGGAAGGCGAAGGTACAGGTTATGGAATGAAAGGCATAAAAAAAGACGTGGAAAAAGCTATTGGTATGGATATATTGTTTAATAAAGAGGAAGAAGAATGCAAGGAAGAATAGTAAAAGTCAGCGGACCGCTTATTGTTGCGGAAAATATGGCAGATGTCGAAATGTATGACGTTGTTTTGGTTGGCGAACAAAAACTTATCGGTGAAGTAATCGAACTGAGAAACGACAAAGCGTCGGTGCAGGTTTATGAAGAAACAAGCGGTTTGGGCGTGGGCGACACAGTGGTTTCAACAGGTCATCCGTTGTCTGTAGAACTCGGACCGGGACTTATTGAAAGCATTTTTGACGGTATTCAACGTCCGCTTAATACTATACAAAAAATGTCGGGAGACCGTATCGCCAGAGGTATTCAAGCTTCCCCGCTTGACAGAGAAAAACTTTGGGAGTTTGTTCCGACTGTAAAAAAAGGAGACGAGGTCGTTTGCGGCGACGTGCTTGGTACTGTAAATGAAACCAAAACGGTTTTACACAAAATTTTGGTGCCATTCGGCGTAAAAGGCGTAATCGATTTTATTATAGAAAAAGGTGAATACAACATTGACAAGGTTGTCGCAAAAGTAAAAACCGAAAACGGCGTTACCGACCTTACAATGACTCAGCGCTGGCCTGTCAGACGAGGAAGACCTTATAAAGAAAAATACGCTCCAAGCGAGCCAATGATAAGCGGGCAAAGAGTTATTGATACGCTGTTTCCGATTGCAAAAGGCGGCACTGCGGCAGTACCCGGACCATTTGGAAGCGGAAAAACCGTAGTACAGCATCAGTTGGCAAAATGGGCTGACGCAGATATCATTATTTTTGTAGGTTGCGGAGAACGTGGAAACGAAATGACGGACGTATTAAACGAGTTTCCCGAACTAGTGGACCCACGCACAGGCGACCCATTGATGAAAAGAACAGTGCTTATTGCAAACACTTCCGATATGCCCGTTGCGGCTCGTGAAGCGTCAATATATACGGGGATAACAATCGCAGAGTATTTCCGAGATATGGGTTACAGTATTGCCATAATGGCTGACAGTACCTCACGCTGGGCGGAGGCTTTGCGTGAAATGTCGGGACGACTTGAAGAAATGCCTGGTGAAGAAGGTTATCCTGCATACTTATCAAGCCGTATAGCGGAATATTACGAAAGAGCGGGAATGGTTAGGGTGCTCGGCAGTAAAGAGCAAAAAGGGGTTATTACCGCAATAGGAGCGGTATCACCTCCGGGCGGCGATTTGTCGGAACCCGTCGTTCAAAGCACACTGCGTATTGTAAAAGTGTTTTGGGGTTTGTCGGCGGAACTTGCTTATCGCAGGCACTTCCCTGCAATCGACTGGATTCAAAGTTACTCGCTTTACGATGACAAACTGGCAAAATGGTATGACGAAAACGTTGCGCCCGATTTTACAAAACTAAAACAAAAACTAATGGCTGTACTTCAAGACGAAAGCAGACTTGACGAAATAGTTCGACTTGTCGGTATGGACGCTCTCTCGTATCACGACAGACTCACTATGGAAACGGCAAAATCCGTCCGTGAGGACTTTTTGCACCAAAACGCTTTTGATGAAGTCGACACTTACACGGGTATGATTAAGCAATACAAAATAATGAAACTTATTTTGGACTGCTATTCACTAGGTCTTGAAGCTCTCAAAAAAGATGTGGAACTCAGCGATATACTGGCGTTACCCGTAAGAGAGCAGATTGGCAGAGCGAAATATATTCCCGAAAGCGAAATAAATAAACTTGACGATATTAGTAAGGCTCTAAAACATCAGATGGACACGCTTGTAAACAAAGGGGGTTTGTGATGCTTAAAGAATACAAAACAGTAAGAGAAGTAGTTGGACCGCTTATGCTGGTAACCGACGTAAGCGGTGTAAAATATAACGAACTTGTTGAAATAGAACAGGCCAGCGGCGAAGTGCGTAGAGGCAAAGTGTTGGAAGTCAAAGATGACACTGCCTTAGTGCAGCTTTTTGAAGGCAGTCAAGGTCTAAAAATTTCAACAAGCAAGGCAAAATTTCTTGGTCACAGTTTGGAACTCGGTGTTTCCGCAGATATGCTGGGCAGAGTTTTCAATGGTCTTGGCACTCCAATCGACAACGGACCAAATATTATCGCTGAAAAGCGTATGGACATAAACGGCACACCTATAAATCCATATTCACGGGATTACCCAAACGAATTTATCCAAACAGGCGTTTCAGCAATAGACGGACTTAATACTCTTGTAAGGGGACAAAAATTACCCGTATTTAGTGCAAGCGGTTTACCGCACGCTCAGCTAGCGGCGCAGATTGCACGTCAAGCAAAAGTATTAAAAGGCTCGGACAAATTTGCCGTAGTGTTTGCCGCTATCGGTATTACTTATGAAGAAGCGGATTACTTTATTTCAGATTTCAAGCGGACTGGCGCAATAGAAAGAGCGGTTTTGTTTATGAATTTGGCAAACGATCCCGCTATCGAAAGAATTTCCACTCCCCGTATGGCGTTGACTGCTGCGGAGTATTTGGCTTTTGAAATGGGAATGCAAGTGCTTGTTATTATGACAGACATAACAAACTATGCCGAAGCATTGCGTGAAGTCAGTGCCGCAAGAAAAGAAGTGCCTGGAAGAAGAGGATACCCAGGATATTTATATACCGACCTTGCGTCAATGTACGAAAGAGCGGGCAGAATAAAAGGCAACGGCGGAAGTATCACTCAGATACCTATTTTGTCAATGCCCGAAGACGACAAAACTCACCCGATACCCGACCTAACAGGTTATATCACCGAAGGACAGATAATTTTGTCCAGAGCGTTGCATAAAAAAGGCGTAAATCCGCCTATCGACGTATTGCCCAGTCTGTCAAGATTGAAAGACAAAGGCATAGGCAAAGGCAAAACAAGAGAAGACCACGCTCCGACTATGAACCAGTTATTCGCTTGTTACGCTCACGGCAAAGAGTCGAAAGAATTAGCGACTATTTTGGGCGAATCCGCGCTCACGGACGTTGACAAACTGTACGCGAAATTTGCCGACAGATTTGAAGAAGAATATGTTTCACAAGGTTATGAAACAAACCGCACGATAGAAGAAACTTTGGATTTGGGCTGGAAACTATTAGGTATTTTGCCCAGAAGCGAATTAAAGCGTATTTCGGACAAAATGCTTGACGCATATTACGTAGCGCAAAAAGAAGACAAGGAAGAAGAATAATAATGGCTGTAATGAGAGTAAATCCCACCCGTATGGAATTAAAACGCTTAAAAGAGCGTTTGAAAACGGCGGTAAGGGGACACAAATTGCTCAAAGACAAAACCGATGAAATGGTACGCCGTTTTGTCGTTATCGCTAAGCAAAACAAAGATTTGCGCGAGCAGGTCGAGGCGGAACTCGGCGACGCTTTGCGTACGTTTATGTACGCGAAAGCGATGACGGAAACCGTTGTCGCGGAAGAAGCGTTGATGATGCCCGCCCGTATCGTTTCGCTTTCCTGCTCTAAAAAAACTCTTATGAACGTACCCATTCCCGTTATCGAAATAAGCGAAAAAGGCAAAGATATTTATCCTTACAGCTTTTTAACGGTAACGAGCGAAATGGACAGCTCCGTTTCGGTTATGAATCAGCTACTAACAAAACTAATAAAACTTGCGGAAGTGGAAAAAACCACTAATATGCTTGCGGATGAGATAGAAAAAAACAAACGCCGCGTAAACGCGCTTGAAAACGTGCTTATTCCGCAAACGAAAGAAACCATAAAATATATAAAAATGAAACTGGACGAAAACGAAAGGGCTTCTATCGTTCGACTTATGAAAGTCAAAACTATTATTGAAAATAGATAAACAAAATTTACGTTCGGGTTTTTCGTTAAAACGGTTTACTTTCGCCATGAAATGTGTTAAAGTAAATAAAATATTTTTTTAAAGGACATTAGTAATTGTTATGAGACGCTTCGGTCAACTAAATTTACAGCGTGGAAAAATCAAAACAGGTGTTTTGACCGACTCATTACGTGCTTTTTGATGTGAAATTGCTTGCTGAATAGGTAGGCAATTTTTTTATACGGAATTTTAAATAGGTAAAGGAGAAAATAGAATGAACAAGATTGTGTATGAAGGGCTGACTTTCGACGACGTTTTGATAATACCAGGCGCGTCGGATATTTTGCCCAAAAACGTGGATTTGTCGGTACAGCTGACAAAAAACATCAAACTGAATATACCTTTGCTGTCGGCGGCGATGGACACGGTAACCGAGTATCAGCTTGCTATCGCGATGGCGCGCGAAGGCGGAATAGGCATTATACATAAAAATTTATCTATTGCCGAACAAGCGGAACACGTTGACAAAGTAAAACGCAGCGAACACGGCGTTATTACCGACCCGTTTTACCTTCATCCGCAAAACAAAGTTTCCGAAGCGTTGGCGTTAATGGCAAGATACAAAATAAGCGGCGTACCGATAGTAGACGACAACAAAAAGCTTGTGGGAATTTTGACAAACAGAGACTTGCGTTTTGAAACAAATTTCGAGCAACCGATAAACGATGTTATGACAAAAACAAATCTTGTCACGGCGGCAGTCGGCACAACATTAGACGAAGCGCAAAAAATCTTGGGCAAACACCGTATTGAAAAATTGCCAATAGTTGACAAAAATTACATATTAAAAGGTCTTATTACAATAAAAGATATAGAAAAGGCTATTCAGTACCCGAATTCCGCCCGTGACAGTAACGGCAGATTGCTTGCAGGCGCTGCGGTGGGACTAGCACGTGACACTATGGAAAGAGTTGAGGAATTGGTAAAAAGCAAAGCGGACATTATCGCTGTGGATTCGTCTCACGGACACAGCAAAAGAGTTATAGAGCAAGTTGCTTTGATAAAAGCAAAATATCCGTCAGTTCCCGTAATAGCGGGTAACGTTGCGACCAAAGAAGCAACGAAAGCTTTGATTGAGGCTGGTGCAGATATAGTAAAAATAGGTATCGGACCGGGCTCAATTTGCACAACGAGAGTAGTGGCAGGCGTAGGGGTGCCTCAAGTAACCGCTATTATGGATTGTGCGGAACAAGCTGACAAAATGGGTAAAAGAGTAATCGGCGACGGCGGCGTGAAGTATTCGGGCGATATTGCAAAAGCTATTGTAGCAGGTTCATCTGCCGTTATGATAGGAAGTTTGTTTGCGGGTACGAATGAGTCACCTGGAACGACGGAAATATATCAAGGCAGAAGTTTTAAAGTTTACCGTGGTATGGGCTCAATGGGGGCTATGGCGTGCGGCGGCAAAGACAGATATTTCCAAGAA
>DAOPIV010000003.1:0-13111 GCA_035399325.1 Clostridia bacterium
GTTGTCCTAAGTAGTACCGGTTCGCCTATTTTGTCGCACATTTCGTACGCAAGCTTTACCATGTCCAAGCATTCTTGTGAGTCGCTGGGACAAAGCATAGGCATTTTTGCGAGTTTTGCATAGTTTCGATTGTCTTGCTCGTTTTGAGAACTGTGCTGTCCCGGTTCGTCAGCAGTAACGATAAGTAATCCCGCATTTGTTCCGCTGTATGAAACCGTGTTCAGTGGATCCGCAGCAACATTAAGACCAACGTGCTTCATACTGCAAAAAGCTCTTGCTCCGCCGACTGCCGCTCCAATAGCAACTTCAAGCGCGACTTTTTCGTTTACCGACCACTCCGAGCAGATTTCGGGGTATTTTGACACATTCTCCAAAATCTCGGTGCTTGGCGTGCCGGGATATGCGGAAGCAAATTTCACTCCTGCCTCCCAAACTCCCCGTGCTATCGCTTCGTTTCCTGTCATCAATACTTTCTTGTGCATCTATTTATTTACCTCGTAAAAATATTTTCCTCTAATTACCTGAGTTTTTAAAAAAATTCTAGACAATTTAAATCACGCTATGCCTAAGTTTTGATTAGACAAGGCGTGAGCAAATTCATTTAACCGTCCCTTTTGACTATACTACCCTAATTAGGATTAGTCAACCATATAATTTTACCAAAAAAATCGCAATCTAAAAAACTCTTGATTATTGTTTTATTTTAGAAGTTTTTTGATTTTTTAAAAAATAATTTACTGCAAATCTTTACGCTTATACAATAAAAATGCGGTAACTATAAATATAACTGCAAGGCAAGAGAGCAAAATTAGCCCCAACGGATTGTATACTGCTGTGCCAACACCCCAGGTGGAATTTATTACGTCTTGCGGTGAAAGCATATGTGTCGGGCTAAGCCATTTGAAAAACTCCAAATCTTCCACAAGTTCACTTGTATATCCAATAAAATACATAGCGAGCAAAATCCCCAAACCTATGCCTGACGCCGGGCGATTGCGTTTTAAAACGCTTCCCAACAAGAAACCTAGACTAGCGTAAAAAAGCATAGCCACAAGTGTAATTACACTGCATAAAATCAAGGTTTTTATACTCAATTCATTATCTGCAACTGCCGCTCCGCTTATTAAGGCGGGAATAAGAGCGCAAAGCGACAAAATAAAAATTCTTGTCAGTACTGTGCCCGATTTTGCAACAAAAATTTCTTCCCGTGAAACGTTATTTGAATAAAGATATTCTATTATTCCGCTTGTCTCCTCGCTTTGAAAAATGCTTGCTCCCTGCGCTACCGCATAGCCGCAAAATACAATGCTAAACAACTGGTAAATCATACCAAAATAGTAATTGTAATTCATCACTTGTCCAACATCTTCCATACCAAACATAGCAAGAATTTCAGGCGGCATAGCTTCTAGTTTTGCCAAAGCAATGTCTTTTACCATTGGGAAAAGCAGCATATACAAAAATGTTAAACCAACTATCGAAGCCATCCAAATAGCGAAAGGTCGTATCTTTGTTTTCAGCTCGGTTAAAAATATCGAGCTGGTCCTTTTGATAGATATAGTTTTCATCTATTTATCCTCACCGTAATAACTCATAAATTTTTCCTCCAATGAAGAATGTTTGATTTCCAAAGAAGTTAAATTTTGTTCCGAAAGTTTTTTGGTTAGCTTATTTATGTCGTCTGCGTATTCAAATTTTTCAGTAACACCGTCACTGGTTACATATGAAACAATAAGACTTCTGGCTTTGTTCATTGTTTCCATATCGCTTTCCAAAACAATTTTACCGTCTTTTATAATACAAACTCTATCGCAATATTTTTCAACTTCAAAAAGATTGTGACTTGAAAGAAAAATCGTTGCGCCATCTTTCTTTTTTTGAAGTAAAAGCGCAAAAAGTTTTTCTTGTATGAGCGGATCGAGCCCGTTTGTGGGTTCGTCAAAAATCATCACTTCGGAGTTTTTCATCAAAGCTTGTACAAGACTGACTTTTTTTCTGTTGCCAAGACTGAGTTCTTTGATATATCTGTTTTCTGACAATTCAAAATACTCGCACAGTTCTTTGGCTTTTTTGTGATTTTCATGGGGATTTAACGCAATGGAATAACTAAGTAAATCCTTAACTTTCATTTCTGAATAAAAATTTACTTCTCCGGGTACATATGCGGTAAATTCCTTAATTTTTTTGCTGTCACGCACGCAGTCAAAACCCAATATGGTTGCGCTTCCGCTGGTCGCAAAATTGAAGTTTAATAGTATTCTTATTGTTGTGGATTTTCCAGCGCCATTTTTGCCAATAAAACCGTATATCTCGCCCTTAACAACATTTAAAGTAATATCGTCATTGGCTTTGATTTTACCATAGGTTTTTGTCAAATTTTTTATTTCTATAGCTGTCATTTTCCCTCCGTTACAGTTCGTCAGGGTCGTAGATTTCCATATATACCGACATTAAGGGCAGTTTCAAAACCTTGCCCTGATATGCCTGATAATCTTCTTCGCTTAGATACAGCGTTGTTCCCCCTGGCAGCTGTATATTCATAGCGTTTATTGTGTCCCTGCTTTCTATTTGAAAACGCAATATCAAATCTATTTCGTTTCTATTTGTAGCAATCAAACTGTTTTGTATCAAAATCTCGCTTATTGCGGTGTAATTGCAGGGTCTGTTATCTGTGTTTTCAGGGTCAACTGTAAAAGTGGAAAGTGAGTTTGCAAAAAAGTTTTTCCCCGAATATGTAATGGTATTATCTTCATTTACAATACCGACAGTTAAACTCAAAATTTTTAAGCAGTCAATAAATTCGTCAAAATCCGCTCCTGTCAGAGTTTCAGTATAGTATTGCGTATTATATCCAACAAAAGTTATGCGGACAAAGTTGTCGGCTTCGCCTTCGTTTAATATGTGCAGCTTAAACGTGTATATTTGACTTGGCAGCATATCGTCAAGCTCCATTGATACGTTTATTGTAGCAGAGCCTTCTTGCAGTGCGGCTTGTGGGTCTCCCACCATTTGATAAAGCGGATGAATGGGAACGGTTTCGGTGTCTTCTCCATCATCCCATCCGTAATCCAATACGCCGTTTTGATTTGAGTCAACGCCCTTATAAAGCGTGATGGTAGAATTTATTTTGGCAATATTAAAGACCATGGAAACTGTAGTCTCACCCACGGTAATCCATGCGTAGACAGTCCCCACCAAAAGGCACATTAGCGCCGTCAATAAACATATAGCTGCCAAAATTTTAAATTTCATTTTTCCTCTATTCTATATCTGTTACAATAAGTCTTATTCCTGAGATTGCTATGCCTTTTTCCGAAAGCAGGTTCGTTGTTGCCAGCTGCAACTGGGTCAATTGAGTCGTATCAAGCGTCATTCTAAATCTCAATGTCACTGTGGTGTCTGTGCTTGGCCAATATGCATTTTCCACCATTATCTGTTGTGTTGCGGGCTGAGCTCCGTCGTCGTAATCATCCAGCCAAATATCTGCCGAAAGATTGTCGTACTCGTCCATAACGTTAACTCTGTAAACACCCAAAACAGTGCAGTCTGTACCTTCAATAGTTTCTCCCCAGATACCCAGCATAACTATATTATAATTCATATTAACAACTTTTCCATAGCGTTCGAAAGTTATTTCAAAAACCAAATATTCGTTGGGCAAAAGTCCGCCGATATGTACTCCCTTTTTGTTGCCGCCATCGTCTAGGACAAAAGCTTGTGTAGCCGTGTCATATTCATAAAAAATGCCGTCGGTATCTTTCTTGTATGTGTATGTGTAATAAGGAATATCGTCATAAGTCATTCTCGTAATGGTAAAAGTATCAGTCAGTCTTACATTGCTGCTGTCAGTGGACAACTCAAAACTGTTTGCCGAAACGTCTTTATTTCCTGCATACCAAGCAAAAACAGCGGTACACAAAAGCATAACGCTGACAATAAGCATAAATGTGCTCAAAAAAATCTGCCGTTTTTGTGATTTTATATTGTATTTTTTTTGATTTTCGCCCATTTTTTCTCCTTAGCCTATTCTTTCTACATCAAAATTAACTGTTACTGTGACAGTAACCCAATCCGTGGTAATAAATCCCGCTGAATAACGTGTTTGATACCAAAAAGTTATTGAAAAACTGTCCGTTGTCGTTGCGCTGCCTTCGTATGAAAATACGATGAAGTCGTAGTATCCGAGCGCTGTATTATCTGGATTTATAGGAACTTTTCTTATTGTATCTGATTCACTTATCGTGATGCCGTAATATGACGGGTCGTTACTCAGGTGCGAATATACGTTTTCTATTGATGCGCCGCTAGGTAGTTTGTTTTGATATTCTATACAAGCTAATCTGTCTCTATCAGTTATTGTTGTTCCGCCTGCGTAGTATTCCAATGCGCTTAGATAATATATCCTTACGCCTCTTTCTTCATATAAAGTCTGGTAAACGCTTAGGTTGTTAGAGCCGCCGCTTCCGTAAATGCTATTTAAAAATAATACTAAAATGTCATCGAGTCCCGACCATCCCGTATCAACGGTGATAGTATTGCCATAGGTGTATACGTCGGTGATGTACGGCAGATTTTGTAAATACTCAAAGCTATAAATATTGTTGTTGCTCAAATCTAATATTTTCAAATTTTCAAGTACTGAAAGTTCGTTTATAAATCCGTTCCCGTCGCCAGACGGAAAACCATATGTACTTACAGTATCGTAATCGCAAAGATTGTTACCGCTCAAATTTAAATTTTCAAGGCTTTCCATTCCTGCGATGTAGCTCATATCAGAAACAGTGATACCTGCATTTTTCAATATCAAAATTTTTGTTCCGTCCAAAAACTCCAAACCTTTGTAGTTTGTAACGCCTATTATATTGTTTGTGTTGTCAACAGTGATATCTTTATGAAGCCAGTCCGCCAATATAAATGTTGTGCTTTTTTCCGTTGCAAAATCATAAACATCGCCGCTTGGGTTAAAGTTGTCGTAAACCCATTTGTATAACACGGTATCAGGCATACCAAAGGTGTCAGTGGTAACGCCGTCGCTAAATACGCAACGAATAATACCTGTAAGAGTAAATTCGCTTTGTGTGGCGTAAGTCGACCAAACATTTTCCGAAACGGCAAATTTGTAATTGTATGTCAAGCCAATCTCTCTATCTACTGAGGCAATCTTGTCGGTGTCTATTTTTATAATCCATTTTGCGTCGCCGTAATTTATAATGTTTTGTATGGTTAACCCCGCTTGGGTAAGAAATGCGTCAAAAGAGTCTGTGTAGCTTGTGTTTTCGCCCAAAGTAAGCAGATGCTCCACTCCGCCATAATACAAAACTAGCGAAATTGCATTTTCGGTATCTCCTGTTATGTCAAAACACAAAACGGGGTAAGTGTTTGAATAATTAAACGCCATTTCAAATGTGGTATAGGTGTTGTCGCCTGTTTCGGTAAAAAACATTCTGTTGAAATACGTATAGTATGGTAAAAACGGGTGTATCTGGGAATTTCCCGTTTCGTCATCAGGCGTATATACGACAAGCAGAGAAATTTGCACGTCGTTATCATCGGCAAAATCAAAGGAAATTTTTACAAAAACGGTTTGCAACTGGTCTGGGTCATGCCCTTCCGTTACAAAAAGCAGTTTGTTGTCACCGCTGGTGCCAATGGAATAAGTCCCGTCAATATTATTAACAAGCGAATATGAGACGGCGGTAATACCATCCGACAAAAATTCCGATACGTCTGTATAAAGTATTTTTGTAGTGTAATTATTCACCGCAGAAGTGTCGCCGCTTGTTGCGTTGTAGATTTTCAGATTTAGCCCGTACCATTCACGCACTACCGCTTGAGCAATGGTGTAATTGTCTTTAATCACCGTTGCGTCACCAGCAAAGGGTAACAGCCCCGTTTCTATTGTTGTAGTGCCGACCGTTATTTTGGCTTTTAAATATTTTACCGATGTGTCGATTACGAATATATAGGAGTTTGAAATTTCTTGTCTAAAATGCCCCTCGGTCGTTATTCCGTCGACAAAATTTGTTGTTTCATCAAGCTTAATTTGATTTTCGTCATAGGTTTCGTAAACGACGGTTGCGCCAAAATCTGTGAAAACTGCAGGTAATATCATTTCACCTTTTATGATATATCCGCTCCAATCCTCAATTTCATCGCCGTCGGTGTCAAGCGAGCCAAATCTATTGGAAAAATAATCCAATATTTCCACTTCCGCCACAGCCGCACAGTCAGAATCGTCCGCTGGATTTACAATATGAACATTAAAAGATTTTTCAGCAAAGACTGTATCGTCTTCGTCTGTTAACGTCACTGTAAAAGTTACGTTTGTTACTCCCGCTTGCGGCTCAACAATACCCGTTGAACTCAAAACAGTTTCATTGTCGCTAAGGTAACCGATATTAACGGAATATCCATAGAAGCTATGAAATAAATCAATGTCATTAAATATGTATGCGCAGTAATATGGAGCTACCGCCGTTCCGTGAAAAGAACAAGTTTCGTGTTTTGGCAAAAAATTCATTCCGCTAAAATCAGTATTGTCCGCATTTCCGTCGTTATTGCTGTCTACGGTAAAATACTCATATACTTCGGCATATGTCATTCTGTCGTTTTCCACTGTTTTTTCGTCCGTCAAAACCTGCGCTACGGCATAAAAAATATTATACGCAAGCCATTTTTCGTCAAAACTAACCACTTCCACAAAATCCGAAGTCGTTTGCGTAATTCCGTTCATAAGCACAGTAACATCTGTTATTACCACAGCGTTAACCGTATCTATGTAAATTTTGTCCGCTTGTGTATCTGCGTACACAAAGCCGTTGTCAATAACAAAAGTCCCCGCATAGCTATGCGTAACAGTAAGAGTATGTCCGCTAAGATATAAGGTGTATCCGTTTAAGTTTATATGGCAGTCGGCAGTAATCACAAGGTCTTTTGTCAACGTTATGTCATTTGTCAAACAAAGCGTTTTGCGGTTGGTGTTTGTCACTGCTTCCGCCGATTCTGTGCTTATTAAATCCGTATTAGAAAAAGAGGTGTCTTTTGACTGCTCTATCAAATTTATTT
Source organism: Clostridia bacterium (assembly GCA_035399325.1). GTDB lineage: Bacteria > Bacillota > Clostridia > Christensenellales > CAG-314 > JAQUSX01. Next base: position 7,066 of record DAOPIV010000003.1, read on the forward strand.
CAGTGGAAATATTTACCGTGTTTGTTCCGTCATCAGTCACCGTCATTGTCGGTCTGTTTTCAGCGGCAATCTCGCTTTCGTCTACAAAAAAGGCGTTGACAAGGGTAGTCAAGCACACGCAAAACTCTACAATCGCAATTATTAAAATGATTATTACTGTTTTTTTCATTATCTAATTTGTTAATGTTAAAATAAAGTATCTTGTAAATGTTTCGCCGTTTACTGTCGCCGTGACGGAAATCACAGATGCTCCGCTTGAAAGTTTTTCAAATATCTGATATACCGTAACCCCGTCCGTTCTTGACGTGAGTGAAATTGCCTCGCTGCCGCTTTCGATTGCCCATACAAGCGGACAAGTGTTGTTTGACGAATTTATAAACACATATGCAGGCACTTGAAGAGAAGAGCTTTTTATGGTTTGCATATTGTTTAAGTAGTACAAGTAGTATAACGCTAATTTTTGGTTCGTGCTCAATGTAATGGAAAACTCGTTTTTGCCTATTTTTGTTGATGTATCGGTACCAAAATCATATACGTATTCAGTGTATATTGTAGGGTATACGGCATGCGCATCATAATATTTTTCATATATTATCGAAAGGTCACTCACATAAAATACAAATTCTTCCGTATCGATACCAATACCGCAAATATCAAGATATGACAAATTTTCTATGTCAAGATTTTGAAGTTGACATATATTAGTCAAATAATCATTCCCCAAAAGACTAAGATTAGTAATCTTACTTAGTCGTGACAAACAAGAGATATTATTTAGCGAACAGTAATTTAGATGCAGTTTTGTTATATCAGAAGAGTTTATACTAAGAAGTCCCAAAAATGTTTGAGCGTTTACTGTTTCGAAAATACGCATATTGCTGTCGGAACTTCCGATGACTTGAACGTTAGTCAAATTTTTAAAACGTGTTATACCGTTTAGAGAACTATTAAGCGAGGAAACATAAATGTAGTTCAAAGGAGTTTCTCCCTCTACGGTTGTAACAATGAATGCAACACACATTTTTTCAAAATAATAACTTTCATTGATAACGCTGTAACAAAGCGTGTAAACGTAACCATAGTCATAGTCTTCCGTCGGCTGTCCTTGGAAAAGGTAATAATCGCCGATATTTTCTTCCGTAGCCAATGCAAGAGCGCTTGCCATATCGGAATCCAATGCGGCAAGAGTCACATTTAGATTTTCGTAAGTATAGACGCCTTCGTTCAACAAAAGTCTATATACATTACCGTTTGTATAGCTGGCAGTCGAAGTGCCCGTGTACCAGTAGCAAGAACCTGCCTTTTCACTATAACCTTGATTCAAAATAGCGTCCATACCAAAGCTAATGGATACGTCGGAAACCAAAAGTATTTCCGAACCGTCATCAGGTATGAGGCTGTTTACAAAATACATCAAATATTCCTTACCCGAGCCTGTAACGTTCACTCCGCCTTGCTGAACGGTATTGCCGTCTTTATCGATATACGTTACGCTCATATTGTACGCCAGTTTGTTTTGTGCGTTGGCTGTCCAAAGCGTAGCGAAATTTGTGTTGTATGCGCCACGAAAGGCATTGGAAATAAATTCGTCAATAGCGGCTTTTTCGCTGTAAGTTACGGTTTCTCTGCCGTCAGAAATATTTCCGCCGTATGTATCAAAGTAATCAACGCTGGTACTAATACTCGAAGCGGTAACGCCCGCATTTCCCGTCGACGTTGCCCAAGTTAGCAAAGCAGCGAAATCCTGCTTGATAATAAGACGCATTCTGTCACGTATATTGTTGCCTATCGTTGTGTTGGCGTTTGTTGCAGTAGTATTTGTATATGGGTAAACGCTGCCAATGACAGCATCCCACGCCGCACCGAATGCTCGGAAATTGTAGTCGATCACCCATGCGTTTTTAGCCAATGTCGCCTCGCTGGAGGTAATGTATCTCGTGCCGTCACACTGTGTTTGTGAACCTATGCCAGTTCCTGTGATATCACCAGCCAAGGTTATTCCGACGTCGGAAAAATACGCATAATGCCCGAAAATCCAAAACCAGTTGTATTTCACCGTACTTGTTGCCCATATCATAAATTCATTGATTGTATCCGAAGCAGACCCCTCGGTATAAGTTAAAACAAGAGTATCAGCTTGGGCATTCACTCCGTTGATAATAGCGGTAATAGCCTCGGGCGATAAATAATAAACGTCTTCAATAGCGACATTCCAGGCATCTGCGAATTTGAATATATCGGTTTCTTCACTAAATTGTCCGCCAAGATTTAGTATCGCTGCTTCTTCGTCGGTACAAATAAACGAGTGTCCGTCCGAAGCGTTGTCAGCAACGGCAGTGTCAATAGTAGGCACAACTTCCGACGCTGTTTGTCCTTCGTTGGTTACCGATTCTGCCCAGCCGAGTAAAGCGTAAAATTTATCTTCGTCCGAACCGTTTTCAAAAACAAGCGCTTTGCAAAACTGTATATCTCTGGCTAAAATATAATCCCATATTGGACTATCGTCAAAAACGATAGTTTCTTGCGTTACCGGTAAATCTTTTCTTTCGTCCACAGGCAACTGCTGCCAAATTTGCAATTTTATAGACCGAAAAACTTCTTCATCGGAAAAACCGTTGGCGTCTGTATGCAGTGTCGCAGGAGTGGAAAAAGTCAACGCTCTGGTTTCTTTTCCCACCACAATGTCTTCCAAATATATCGAAACGTCGATAGGTATCTGAGTTTCGACAGAATAGAATTTTGTCGGAGTCACACTTACTACGCAAGTTCTCGTTTCTGCGTTGCAAGTGATATTTGTTATTACTCCGTTTGCAACGTCATAAGTGAGTGTCCGTTGCGTGGGAGTGATATATTTTGCCCATTCCGTTGCATATGCCACATAACCGTGGTCTGCTGCATATGTCAGTATTGCCGTTTCTTCGTCAGAAGAAATGGTATGTATTCCGTTGGATACGTATGCCGCCACGGTTTGATTGATGTCCGCAACGATAGCGTCCGCCCTTATGTCGGAAGTAGAACTCATCGCCCATTCTATCAAAGCAAGATAGTCGCTGTCAGTTCCTGCGTATTGCTCTACTATTGTTTCAAGTCTGTTTTGTGCTGTCGGAATAGAATATTCTATTGTAAAACCTAGATATCTCGTCGGCAATGTAAAATCGCCCTTTTCGTTTGCCATTCCGTCTTGCACACGGGTATCGATAATATTTTGCAAAACGTCGACTTCGTTCAGTTTGCCTTGTACATAACTGAAAACCGTGTTTATCAAGTCCGAGTTGTTGCCAAGTGAAATTTGAACTCCAACAGTACCCTCGTAATATTCGGTGAAATCTTCGTCAAAATACCCTCTTACATTTAATAACGCATAGGACTGGAAAGTGGCTTGCGTAAGATATAAATCGTTAAAATAGCCGTCCGTGTCGTCGTCGGCAAGAGTCATATAGTAATACACAGGCTCTACGCTGTACTCCAATTTTGTAAGTCCTAAGTCGCTCCCGTTTGTGATAATGGTTCTATAGTCATTGTCGCTTTCTTCATCTACAACAGGCAAAGCCACCACCGAACCCGTCGCATCATAAACTTCGCTAAGAGTGATAGGATTCATTAACGCCAAAAGATATTGGAATTTCATTTCATTGTCTTGTCTATAAACGACAAAACTAAAAACTTTGGAAAAAACGCTTTCGTTTATTCTTATCGTAGCGACAAGAGAAACTTGTCCTTGTGCCGTTTCGCCTACCTGTCCGCTCGGCTTGATAAGAGATTCGTTGCTCGACCACCATTCTATCGAAGCATTGCGGTTTTGCAACAGTATTGGCAAAAACAAATCGTAACTCACATCTTCTTGCATATTGTCGGGAATATGCGCAAGCTCGTTTTCCAAAATAGATTGAAGTATTTGGTAATCTCCTGTGCCTATGATTTCAAAATTTATTTCTTCCCCTGATACAGTAATGTAGGTAGGGTAAGTTCTTGCATTGTCGCTTGTATCTAAAACAGCAGGCTGTTCGGGTGCGACTATATAGCGTGTTTGCGTTATGTATGTATAATCTTCGGTTTGAATATCCCCGACTGTAACCGCACCGCTCGCCGCATAAAAATCCAGCGCCCCAAAAAGCGAAACGCTTTCACCTCTATTTATTCCGTTTCCTACTCGGTCTAAAAATCTATCACAAATTAGTTTTGCCGCCGCAGTTGTGTCACATAAATATGTCGTGGTCTCCCCCGAAACAGAATTTATGGTAGTTCTATTGGAATACAGCAAGGCGACGTCTGTTGTCACTGAGTCAACTGTGCAGTAAAACTCATTTATATCCAAAACACAGTTCGTGTCGTTTAGTATAAAACCGCCTGTGCCTTCAGTCAAAGCTGCATAGTCAACTTTTTCCGAGGTGAAAAAAGTCACTGTCCCGTCTTGGGTCAGTGTAATATTGTTGTCGCCAAAAACAAGCTCGTTACCCATTAAGTCAATCGAACAAGGATTTTTCAGCTCGTAGTTTTTTGTAAGAGTAATATCGGAACAAAGCCTTATGGTATAGGCAATATCGCCGTAATTGACGTCGTTAACGGCATTATAAAAATCCGTTTCGTTATAAACAAAAATATCGGATTGAAAATCGGGTGTAACCGCATAGCTGTCAAGAGAAATTTTTACGCTTTTGTCGCTGTAATATGTATCTGTCGCAGCCATATGAAGCTCAAAAGATAAAACGTGCGATTTTACTTTTGGGGTTTCTGCTGAGCCGCCCAAAATGAATAGATTATTATCAATAACGGCTTTTTCGCCGCCGCTGCAAAGAGAACTCAGGCTGCCCAAAAATTCGCCGTCTAGGTAAACCATTACGGCGTCCTGCAGTCCCGTGGAATCCGCCACTATGCCTAATTTATAGTAATAATGAAAAACTTCCGACGATTGATTTTGGAGTTCCAAAGTAAAATCAATTTTGTCGCCGGCAGATGCGAAAGAAAGATCCTGAGATTCGCCAAGACTAATACTTATTGTCGTGGCGTCAGAACCGATAACGTGTACGGAAACGGTGGAATCTATAGGTACATAACTTGAAAAAAGCACAGCATAAACAGAGGCTACCGACAACGTAACAAAGACGATAACCAAAATCATTGCAGTTAAAACCAGTCGTGTTTTTTTAGTCCTATCCAAATGCCTAATCCTTTTTACAAAAAACCGCCACGACAAAAAATCGTAACGGCAACTGGCTGTCTTGTCATTCTTTCAAGACCCTCTAGCTTTGCGTCACTGCCTCACGACAGTTTTGCTATTTACATAAAAAATTTTACCACACAAGCTCTTTCAAGTCAATATTTTTCGAAATTTGCAATGTGCATAAAAGACGTGATTTTGTCGAATTTTACATTGATAAGAACAGTCCGAATAGGGCTGCGGTCATGGTCGGCAGAGCAATAACAACCCCGTATCCTAAAAAGTTTGCAAAAGAAAATTTGACGTTATATTTTTTCAACAGAGAAAGCCACATTATTCCCGCAAGCGCACCCAATGGCGTCAAAAAAGCTCCTATGTTGCTACCTATCACGGCTGATAACGTTGCGTATTTTGAAATCGTCAACGGCGCTTTTGCAATCACGTCTCCAAAAAGAACGCTCATTGGAATATTGTTAATCAAATTTGAAGCGAATAATGAAGCGTAACCATAGCTCCAAATATTTTCACCCAGTATCTGAGCTATTTTATTTGTCACGTTGCTTTCCGACAATGCCAATACAAACACAAACATTGACAAAATAAACGGCGCTACTTCCCACGGTCCGCTTTTTAGCGTTTTAATTATCCCCGAAGGCTTTTTTGTAAAAATCCTGTATCCAAAACTCCAAACAACGAGACTTGTAAAACACAATAAAGAAATAAACCACATTTCAAGTCCTATGTATTCGCTGATTGTTAAAAGCAAAATACATACGATTAAATGTAATACAGCAACGATGAATAAAAATTTATTTTCTATTTTCGCAGACATAGCGCATACAAAAACGGGTTTTGTTAGTTTTTTATAAAAAATCACATATAACAAAA
>DAOPIV010000003.1:13211-17758 GCA_035399325.1 Clostridia bacterium
AGCGAAAAAAACAGTGTCCTTTGTCCGTTTTTTGCTTTTGTCAAAACCGCTACCGCAAGATAGCGGAAAAATCCTGTTTCGTCCAAAAATATCGATAAAAGCGACATACAAAGAAACAATATCAATATCTCGATCGGATTTGTTTCCAGTGCCGTCATAGCTACGCCAATTTCTTTAAAACTCGTAATTTTTAAAAGTAGCAAAAGAATCGCACCAAAAAAAGGAGCGATCCAAAACGTTGTTATTTTTCGATTAAGTAATGTTATATCGGGTTTGACTAATGCACAAAGCGTCATAACTACGCATGCCACGGCAAAAATGATTACCGCTGTCATATGATTTTTTTATTTATCTCCCGCCAAAAGCAGAAATATTTTAGCTTAAATTACTATATTGTTTTTTTATTTACGGATTCCTTCTATAACGCCGCCGAAAATAAGCTTGTATACAAATTCTGTCGTTTGGTCGTTGTACTTCATTTTACCTTCGGCAATTTGCATTGCGACATTTATTGTGGTTTCGACTATATGCGCCCAAATAACCTGAAATGCAAATTCGTATTCTTTCATCTCGGGGTTAACAGACGTCAAATAATGATATATTTTTTGCAGGTACCCGTCCTTTGCTACGCTTATTGTAGGTTTGTAATATTCCGAATGACGAAATCTGTCGTAAAATTTTGCTTCTATGGGATTTTCAATAAGGTATTTGAAGCATGCGAGCCAAGCTTCTTTTACAGACGAAATATATTCGGATTCATTCATTTTTATGGACGACTGTATTTTTTCAATATTTTTGTCTATAAACAGTTTTGCCTGCAAAATGAGATTCTCTTTAGTTTGAAAATGTTCAAAAACAGTGGCGTCAGTTATATCGCAATTTTTCGCTATTTTTCTGGCAGGTATATTGTTGATGCCCGCTTCCGCCCCGATGCGTATGGTTTCACGTAATATTTTTTCGTCAATATTCACAAGGTTACGTCTTGCCATTTTTCACCTCAACTTATTAAGATTTTAATTGAGCTTATTATAATCTAAAACGGCCTTATAGTCAATCCTATTTCCTGTAAGCTGTTTTATGCATTTGATACCGTTTCAGCGGAAAGCGATTTTTTTGACATGAACGCATATGCTTTCAAAAGCTTTGGTCTATTGTATCTTTGAGTGAGTATCGGCGGGATTTGCAGCAAAAAGTTTACCAAAGCTATCGGAAAAGCAAAATTGAATATCGTTGCATTCCCCGGTATAAACAAAATAGCCCAACCAAAAATTGCCATACCAACGTGCATAATTTCCGCATAGACCGTTTCTTTTGCAAATTTATACAAATATTCGGCTTCCAGTTTTTCTATCTTCTTTTTGTCAAAATTTGCCATTTTGCCAAGTTCGGGTATTTTATCCTTCCATTCCTTGATTTTTATAAAATTGTAAAATCTTTTTTCTCTCTCGCCGACTTTGTATATTTTTCTATCCGGTTCATAAAGTTTTGACGGTGCGTACCTTACTGCCAGTGAAACCACAATATCAATTGCGAAAACGCAAACGAAATATAGCAGCGTTTGAAAAAGCGCATACCACACAGTAAAAGCTCCGCCTGATACCGATACTATCGTATTAGCCACAAAAATCAAAAGCAGTCCTCCGCCTATTATTGTAAGATAAAGTATCATATTTTCTCCTTTTCGCCGTTATCAAATATCAGCTTTTCGCCGTAAAATTGTTCATATTTATCGACCCACGCTTGGTGCGCCGCTGTTTTTAAATATTCAATATTTTCCTTTCTTCCCAATTCTTTTTTTGGATTTATAGGCGGCATAATAAAATAATTAAACTGTTGTTTTGGCAATCCTTCTTCATCTGTTTTGTCTTGGTCGCAAAAAGTAATAAAGGTAGGCACTACGGGAACGTTGTTTTTTACTGCGTAATAAAACGCACCGTCTTTAAAAGGACGGGGTTTACGGTAGTTCCACCACATTGCTTGTTCGGGGTAAAACAAAACATATTTGCCTTTTTTCAAAATCACGCTTATGGCTTTGTCGAGATTTTTTTGGGCTGTAAAATTGTCAGAAAAGGGCAAAAAATGTCCTGCCCTAATCATTTCTCCCATAAAGCCTTTTTGATTGTTAAACTGCGCTCCTGTGATATATAGAGTGCGTGGAGAAAAACCATATTTTGCCACCAAGCAATCAAACTTGTTAACATGGTTACATATAGCAACTGCTCCGTTAAGATTTTTAAGATTTTCTTTTCCGTATATTTTCGTCAAATAATCACGTTTATGAAGTTTGCGGCAAAAAGGAGCAATGCAAAAAATTCTTTGGAAAAATATTTTTACGGCTTCGGGAAATTTTTTGTGTAAATATCTAAAATTTTCGTCCACAGGCAAAGCAAGACTAAAATCTATCGGGTCAACATGTTTGTCAAACTCTCCGTTTTTTTCGCATTCTTCAATTTTTTTCAATACTTCTCTTCTGGTCATATATTTTTACCTGTCCACTTTATTTGTCTTGTGCAAAATCCACCCTTTCCACACATACCCATTCTTGCGGATTTTTGTTTGCGAGAGCTTTCCAAATGATTGAAATATAACCCATATAAAACAACGGATGTGCAAACAAAACCACTAGCTTTCTGCCAAAATTTATCCTAAGATTCTTTCTGTCTGAAATAAGACACGCAAGCGTAAGAATGAAAAACGAAAAATAGATTAACAACAGTGAGCTGCCGCCAAGCAGTAATGCCATAGCCCAAGCAGAATTACCTAAAACAGCCAAAATAACTGCCGCAACAGCCTGCACTAGAGTATGCAAATACAGACTGCCTATATAAATGTAAACTATTTCAAGTGCGTGAGTGTAATAAATATTCACGATATTCTTGCGAGTTTTTTTAACTTTTGAAATAGGTTTTGAGTACAAACGTCTGCTGTCCACAACACCCGTCATCCAGCGGGTGCGGCGACTGTTTGTTGCGCTTAACTGAGGAGATTCCTCAACAAATACATGTGCGTACTCGGTGTAATATGTTTCTATTTTTTTTGCGACGCAGTCATACATTAGCTCTATATCTTCTGTGAGAGTCTGTCTGTATGGCCAACCTCCAAGAGTTTTGACCAAATCGCTTCTTAGCATTATACCTGTACCTATTGTCATACCCGTAATTTTGCGGTCAGACTTGAAACGGTTGCCAAGCTGGTCAATGATTGTCCAAATAACACCGTTGCAGTCTGTGACAAGATTATTTGCTTTATTAAGCAGACGGTTTTTAATCAAACGTTTGCCTTGCACAATCTGCGCTCCGCTTGCCAGTCCCGCATTCATTTCGTAAAGGAAATTTTTGTCTAAAATACAATCTGCATCCACTATCAAAAAAGCGTCGTAAAGGTCGGGTGTTTCGGCAAGTATCGACTTCATGCAAAAATCCAATGCGTCGCCTTTGCACCTTTGGCTTTTGCTGACATATGACTTTCCGCCCATATTTTTTGTCAAATCTATGGTCGGGTCGTCATCGTGCTTTACTATTGTGAAAAAGTCGTAATATTCTCTTGGGTAAGTTTGTTTTTTGATACTATCTAACAATATCCCTATCACCTTGCTTTCGTCACGGGCGGGGATAATTATTGCTATTTTATTATTGATTTCATTAGTAAGTCGTTTTTGCGGACGCATAGCCCCAAACCAGCCGATTAGTCTTGGTATGTACGCCAGTAATGATAAAGCTGCGATAGAGCCGAAAACTATTGAAATAACGATCGTAAAAGTCATAAATTTTCTCCATAAGTAAAATTATTCCACGCACATTTTGTACGCAAAAAAATAATAACACAGTCTTATTGTTTTTTTGCTATAATGTCTTTTTTGCGTTCTCTCGGAATGAAACAACACAAATTAGAGAAAGATTGCCAACTCTCCTGAGAGTAGAATTGATTATTTCTGCTTGCAAATCCACGCACGCTATGCTAAAATAGCCCATATGAAACCACTAAATGACATCATTGCCGAAAATTTGACAGCGTTACGAAAAGCCAATGGCTTTACTCAAATTGAGCTGGCGGAAAAACTTAATTATTCTGACAAATCCGTGTCAAAATGGGAACGTGGCGAAACCGTCCCTTCTGTTGAAGTGCTGACAGAAATGGCTCGCTTGTACGCAGTTACGCTTGATTATATGGTTTGCGAACATGCTGATGAAACCATAAAATATGAGCATGAAACAAAGGTTTCTTACAACAACAAAATTATCGTCACTCTTTTGGCTATTCTGGTGATTTGGCTTCTGGCTATCACCGTTTATCTTTATGTCAATATGATATACAAAGTTAATCTTTGGATAGTTTATATTTGGGCTGTACCCGCTTCCACAATCGTGGGTTTGGTTTTCAACTGTATTTGGGGCAAAGCCAGAGACAGATTTGTGATAATGAGTATTTTAGTTTGGACGCTTTTGGCAAGCATCTATTTACAGTTTTTGGAATACAATCTTTGGGGCATTTTTGTCTTGGGCGTGCCTTTGCAAATTGCCATAATTTTGTGGTCAAAAATAAAACCT
>DAOPIV010000003.1:17858-22776 GCA_035399325.1 Clostridia bacterium
GTGCTGCTTTGGAGTCAATACTTTTTTGGTAGGAGTAAAAAATGTCAGATATTATAAAAGTACTTATTTTTTCCGTTGCGGCATACGTATACTTATTTGTTATCGCAAAACTGCTTGGCAAAAAACAAATAGCCCAACTTACTTTTTTGGACTATGTAGTGGGCATATCAATAGGCTCTATTGCCGCCGAAATGGCAACGGAAACAGACCAGCCTTTTTACCACTTTCTCATAGCTATGGCTGTATTTTTTTTGTTTGATTTTATCGTATCTTTTATAAGCCGCAAGAGTTTGGTGCTAAAAAAATGGATAAACGGAAAACCTTTGGTTATTATTAACGACGGCAAAATAGACTATCAAACGCTCAAACAAAGCAAACTGACCGTTGATGAACTTTGCGGTCTTGCGCGTGAGAAAAATTTTTTTGATATAAAAGACATAGCCTATGCTGTATTTGAAACAAACGGGGAGCTTACTGTATTGCCAAAATCCAACAAACAGCCTGTTGTTTCGGAAAACATAAATATAATTTTACCCGATCCCGAACTAACGCAGTTTATGATATTGGACGGACAAGTTTGCGAAGAAATTTTGCATTCTCAAAACCGTTCCCGAAAATGGCTTTTTGACAAGCTCAAAATCAAAAATAAAAATGACTTAAAAAGCGTGCTCATTGCCGAGTATGACGAAAAAACCGACACATTTTTCACTCAATACAAAAACGAAAAAGAATACGAAAGTTAATCGACTACACTAATTCTTTTGATAAATTTATCGGTAATCTTAAGGAAAGGAAACTATATGCACTTCGTCTTGTTCATTTGCTTTTCTCAATATATATTTTTCAAATAATTCTGCATTCTCTAATAAATAATATTCTTGATCTACAATTTCACTTGTAACTGTATGGTCTTCATCATATTCATTTTGCATCTTATGTTCATGAACGCTAGTTTCAACTATAGGAGTAGTTCCCATAAAACCATAGGCAACTAAAATATCATAACCAAAACCAGTTAAGGGTTTTACACCCTCTTTTGACATTTTTAAAACCTTGATTAATAAGTCAATATCAGATTTCGTCATTAATTTTATTTTTTCGAAAAGATTATCAAAATTATCTGATTGTATTTTTTCTCCATTTAAATATGCATTTCTTAATAAATTAGCAAAATACACTACTTTATCATTTGTGGTCAATCTATCTATTACTTCTATACTTTTTACCAAATTCATAATAAATTCAACATCTTTAACCATTTCGGTAGTTATTGTTTTATCAGTATTAAGTAGAAAATTTTCAAAGTCTTTTCTTTTCTTTGCTTGATGATTTTTTAAGGCAGATCCCAGTGTGTTATCAGTTATATTAGCAAGTAATTTTCCCAATAGAGGAAACTCATCAATAAAATTCTTAACTGTTTTTACTACAGGATTATTATAGATAGATACTAATTTTTCGGCCGTTATTAAAGTTTTCTTTTTATATTCAAATTTATCCATTTAACCTCTCTCTTATTTTAATTTAAATATTATTTTTTTATTTTTTAGCGTTATTTTCAAACAACTCTTTTAAACTTTGTTCTTTTTCATCTTGCAGTTTTTCAAGCTGTTTTTTACCAAGCGGATACCAAAACCACAGAATCAATGCCATAAGAAAATACATTACCGCTGGTATAAGCACTGCAAAATTGTACATTTGTGTTGTTGCGGCTAGCGGCACTGATGTCGGGTCAAGCACCCAAGCTTCATTGTAACCAAGACTAATCAAGGCAAGCAGCGATAAAACCCCCGCTACTGTCTGCCCAAGTTTTCTTGTAAATGTGAAAAAAGCATAGCTCGTGGCTTCGTCCCGTATGCCCGTTTTTACTTCGTTGTAATCTATCGCATCGGTAACAAAAGACCAAACTTGCAAAAAGAAAAATGTGTTGCCTATTCCCGATAAAAAGCTTAGTAATAGAAATACAACAGGATTAGTGGTTTTTATCACAAACAATATGGCATTCAATATGGAGGCAAAAAGCATTCCGATGGCACAAATTTCTTTCTTGCCGACTGTTTTTGTGAATTTGCCCATAAAAAACATCAATACTGCTACGGGTAAATACGTTACTACCTGATTTACAGTGCTTAGCCATTGAGCGTGGAAATAGCTATTGAATAAATACAAATAATAGCTTTGCACGAACATTTGAGTGGCAAGTAATAGCATTGCCGCTACACAAAGGGAGACAAATGGACGGGATTTTATTAAACTTTTTACGATTTTGCCCGTCTCACCTTTGCTGCGTTTTATTTCGGGTGCAGGCACTCGCTCACGAGTTAATCGGTAACAGATATAATAGACCAATACTGATAACGCAGCCGTGACACCTACAGCCAAAGTAATTTTGCCCGAGTTTTCCGGTACTATTTTTATAAAAACGATTAACAGCATTACGGGGAGATTCCCTATCACCGAACCTACGGAACGAAAAACCGAAAGCGAATTTCGTTCTTTTTCGTCTGTTGTTATTACGGACGCCAAACTTCCGTAAGGAATATTAACACCCGTGTACAGCATTTCAAACAGAATATAGGTGATACAGGCATATACAAAATATTGTTCGGCATTTAATCCCGGTATTTTTAAAAACATCAAAACCGCAGATATTGCTAAGGGTATGGAAAGCCAGAGCATCCACGGACGGTATCTGCCGTTTTTTCCGACTTTGCGTTTGTCTATTATTCTGCCCCAAATAGGGTCGTTTATAGCGTCCCAAATCCTTGTCACTGTAAACAATATTAAGACTGACCACAAGCTTATTCCCAGTACGTCTGTATAATATTTTTGCAAAATAGAAGTAACTAAGGAAAACAACATCAAACTTGCCACATCACCCAAAGCATAGCCCATTTTTTCTTTTGTGTTGAGTCCGCTCGTACGTTGTATATAAATCCGCTCAGCCAAAATTTTTACCCCCTATTATTTTAAAATATTTATTAAAATTTTACTGTTTCGTGGCTATGAATGTCAATAGCAAAAAAGAAAATGCGTCGAAATTGTTTCGTTCGACGCATTTAGTGAAATTATTTTTTCGTGCGAGTTTTCTTTTTTTTCAATTCGTGTTCTTTTGCCAAAAGCTTGTATTTTTTGATTTCCTCTTTTGTTCTTACTCCGTGTTCGGGTTCTTTTTCGCTGCCGATTTCGTATTTTTCCAACAACACTCTAGGATTTTGCATTATGATTTTAAATAATCTGAAACTATTTACAAAATACAACCCATCGCAAAATCTTTCATCCATAACAACACCAAGCTGCATAACCTTTCCGATACGGATTTCGCCTTGCTCTACTACTGGCGTCAACTTTTCTTTGCCCATCGCCAAAAATATTCCCGTCGTGCCAAAATCGTAACAGTGATGAAGCAAAGCATCGCCTTTTATGGATTTCATAAAAGTAATAAAAAAGCTGTTGTGGAAAGGACTGACCTCGATTATCCCTTTGGGCAGAATGTTTCGTTTGTCCATCCAAGAAAATAGACCTATAAAAGTCGAGATAAGCCAATGCGGGGCAGATGTCAAAACTTTTGCGGTTTTATCGACGCTATTATAAATATCACCCCTGTTTTCATCGACAATCTTGTTAATTTTGTCTCGTATTTCGAAAATATTTTCTTCCCCTGTAAAATGCAATTTTACAGTTGTGTCTTCGCTGTTGTCCACCATTTTTTTCTTTATTACGAATGATACGGTTATGTCGTTATGCTGATATATTTTTTTGTTCATTACAAAACGGTTTAACCCAGGGCGTTTTGCAAACAATCTAACAAAAGCCGCCATCATAACGTCTATATAAGTGATTTTTTCGCCTTTTTTCTGCATTTCTTCAATAAACCTATCGACAGGCTCGCAACGAATGTCCACAATGGTGGAGTTCATAGCGTCATGTCTATAAGGCATGATGTGAGGCGTGAGTTTTTGGTAAGGGTTAATGTTTTTGATATAAGTACCGTCAGGTCTATTTGCCATAATAAATCCTCCTAAAAAGCTTTTTTAGTATACTAAATTTTAGCCTTTTTTGCAACACAATATCGGTTTTTTGTCGCTAAAAATGTAGTATAATATTTTTTACACATCAGCTATTGATAAATTTTTGCCAAAATGGTAATATTTTTACTAATCAACTTTAATGATAAAAGGCAAGTAATGAAAGAAATTTTATTAAACGGAATATCTTTGTACCAACTGGTATTATATTTTTTTATTTATTCGTTTTTGGGCTGGATAACGGAAGTCGTTTATGCCGCATTAAAAACAAACAAATTTGTGAACCGTGGCTTTTTGGCTGGACCTATTTGTCCTATCTATGGAGTAGGTATAGTTTTTGCATTAGTGCTTTTAAATGGTGTGCGTGATAAATGGTATTTACTGTTAATTATCGGCGCATTGCTCGCAACGGTTTTGGAGTTTGTTACAGGTTTTATTTTAGAAAAATTTTTCAAAACAAAATGGTGGGATTACAGTAAAGAGCCCTTTAACATAGGAGGCTACATTTGCCTGCGGTTTACGCTCTTGTGGGGATTTGGCATACTTCTTTTGTTTTATACAGTTGTGCCTGAAATCGAAAAACTGGTAAATATATTACCCGTTATTGTCGGCTATATTCTCATGGGCGCTTTTTCAGCTGCTTTTTTGATGGATTTCATCGTCACTGTTTTACAGTTAACAAAAATTGGAAAACACGTGGAACTTTTGCAAGACATATCCGATGCGATACGTTTTAATTCCGACAAAATCGGCGCTACCGTTTCTAAAACGACTTTATCAATAACGGACAAGGTGGAAACGGCTCGGAAGAAACTTCTCGACACTCGTATTGGCAAAGCTTTCCCGTTGCTCAAAAAGAAATTTGATGAGCTTCGTGACAAAACTAAAAAGTC
>DAOPIV010000003.1:22876-26012 GCA_035399325.1 Clostridia bacterium
CTTTCCCGTTGCTCAAAAAGAAATTTGATGAGCTTCGTGACAAAACTAAAAAGTCTGAGCATAAGAATGACAAAGACGAAAAGTAAAAAAACTTATAAACCCATACCAAATTTTTGTTTTAAGGATTTGTTTTATGCGTAAATCAATAAGAATTTGGTATTGATTTATTTTGCAAGTTGATTTAACATAAAATCATCGCATATATTTTTTACGGAAGGACAAATGAGAAAAGCTGTTATTTATGTTTTTTCTGGCACTGGCAACACCCGATATGCCGCCGACAAAATTGCCGATGCGCTGACAAATTACGATGTTGAAACGGCGATATGGGAAACACGTTCACCCTTTGACGACGCCCCAAACCCGAACGATTTTGACATCGTTGGTTTTGGCTACCCCGTGCATGCCTTTAATGCTCCAAAGTTTTTCTTGAGATTCGTCAAATCCTTGCCAAAAGTTGCAAACAAACAGGCATTCATTTTCAAAACATCGGGAGAACCTTTCAAACTTAACGGAGCGTCGAGTCTGACCTTGACATATATACTCAAAAGAAAAGGGTTCAAACCTATGCTCGATCGCCATTTACTTATGCCGTACAATATTATGTTTCGATATGACGATGCTTTGGCAAAACAAATGTATCTGCATACGGCTCAAATTTCCGCCCCAATAGCATACAAAATTGCCCAAAATCAAAAAGAAAATCTGCGTTACAATTTTTTTGCCGCCGCCGTTATGTATGTCTTTCGAGTTCAATGGTTGGGCGCAAAATTAAACGGTCCTTTGATTCATGCGGACAAAGATATATGCACGGGCTGTGGATTGTGTGCGCAAATGTGTCCCACCACCAATATTAGTCTCAAAAATGGTATTCCTTATTTCGGTTCACAATGTACAATGTGTATGAGTTGTGCCTTTCGTTGTCCTGTAGATGCCGTAAGACCGGGATTTTTAAATCGCTGGAGAGTAAACGGCGCATATAATTACGAGAAACTCGTTTTAGATACCAACGTATCAAATCAATTTGTAGATGAAAATACCAAAGGATATTTCAAGCTTTTTCAAAAATACTATGACGCTACAAATAAAGAAATCTCGGATTTCAATGCCATAAATGAGAAAAATACATAAATTATTTTTTTATTTAGATTTTCTTAAATCAATCGGCGTAATAATTTTACTTTTTCCCTAACTTTTTGAACACTTTTAATCGGGTAATTCTAAACTAAAAAATTTTTCATTTTAAGTTTTATGAAATCGGACAAAAAGATTAACGAATAATTTTGTTAATCTTGCTATTTACGATTTTTTTCTGACTGTATATCACATTAAAACCAAATCTCCATTCTTTAATCCGAGAATTTTCATAATCACCGAATTTGTATTAAAACACAGCAAATGTGAAAATTTTTGAAAAAGTATTGAAAAAAAATTTTCAAGTGATATAATTATTGCAAGATGTGAGTCATCACTCACGAGATAACGAAGAAAACAATATAATAAAGAAATAGGAAAATTAATTATTTTAGCTTGCTGGCAGAGTCAATCTTCTTAAAACAAGTCACAGAGATACTATTGTTATAGGAAAAGAAATAATTTTAACTTACGGAGAAGAGATATGTTAAAAAAACTTGATGAGAAAAAAATTCTTGACATTTTGGAAACGGGGATTTCCGAGTTTTCACAGCAGGGTTTGGAAAAAACAAACATCAATATCGTTGCGAAAAAAGCGGGAGTGAGCGTAGGCGTGCTTTATAAATATTTTGTAAGTAAAGATGAATTTTTTATGGCTTGCTTAAAGCATAGTTTATCGGTATTGAAAAAAGTTATTGACGAAGCCTTACAGGGCGAACAAAAAATCTTAGTCCGTGCGGAAAAACTGATACGTGCTGTGCAAAAAAACACAAGAGAACACGAAAACTACAACGCTATGTATCACGAAATCACTTCAGGCGGATTCAAAAAATATGCCGTTGTTTTGGCAGAAGAAATCGAATCCATCAGCGCAAAAGTTTATCCTGACTTTCTGCGGCAGGCTCAAATGACGGGTGAAATCCGTACCGACGCAGATCCCAAAATGTTTGCCTTCTTTTTTGACAGTCTTTTGATAACATTACAGTTTTCATACAGCTGCGACTATTACCGTGAAAGATTCAAACTTTATTGCGGCGAAGACATACTTGATGACGATGAAAAAGTAGTCAAAGAATTGTTAAAATTTTTAGAATCCGCCTTTACGACAAGTCAATCAGAAATTAAACATTCTTAATTTTGATTTTCATAAAAAATTGTAATACGCAACAAGGGGGTAAAAGTATATTGACATATGTTATTTCTTACGATATAGGCACAACGGGCGTAAAAACGTGTCTTTTTGAGATTGACGAAAAAATAACTTTGAAAGCATCGGCTCAGAAAGGATATTCTCTCTATATCGACGAAAACGGAGGAGCAGAACAAGACGCTGACGAATGGTGGGAAGCCATGTGCTTCACAACAAAAGAGCTTTTTAAAAACACTTTGATAAAACCGACCGAAGTTCGGGGCATAAGTTTTTGCACGCAAATGCAAGGGCTCGTATTGGTTGACGAAAACGGAAACGCCGTTCGCAGACCAATGAGTTATCTCGACCAACGGGCAAAAAAAGAAATCAAAAAAGGTATTGCGTACGGATTGCAGTTTGCCGGGGCAAATATACTAAAACTCATCAAAAGCGTCATTATTACGGGTGCGGTTTCATCGAGCGTCAAAGACCCCTTGTGGAAATATAAATGGGTACAAAACAACGAACCGCAAAATTTTGCAAAAACCCGTTACTGGGTTGACGTAAAAGAATACTTACTCGGTCGCTGCACGGGAAATTTTGTTATGACGCAAGATTCGGCATACTCTACCTTCTTGATGGACACACGCAAAGGAAAAAACGAGTGGAGCGAGTCACTGGTTAAAACTTTTGGCGTAAAAAGAGAACATTTGCCAAAGATAGTTAAATCTACAGACTGTATCGGTGGATTGACAAAAAAAGCTGCATCCGAACTTGGGTTGACCATAGGTACTCCCGTATTTGGCGGAGGCGGCGATGCCACTCTTATTGGTATCGGCGCAGGATGCGTAAACGTTGGCGATACTCATGTTT
>DAOPIV010000004.1:0-24069 GCA_035399325.1 Clostridia bacterium
TGTAGCCGATACAGTAGCGGGGGCTGTTTTGGTTTCTCACCAAATTCCCTTTTAATGCGTAAAATTTTACACAACCGCAAAACTATTTAATTTTCTATTAATATATTACGCTTTGTATTTATTTTTGTCAATTTAAAACGCAACTTAACGACAATATTTTTATGACCTTTTTTCTATGTATGGGTATTTTTCCAATATATGACCTTTTTTTAGAGCCAGCATTACTAACGGTATAAAGATGATTTGTGTGATTATTCCAGCCCAAGTAGAAACCGTTGTTGCCGTTATTGCCTCAACAAGCAAAACTCCAAAATCAAAGGTTGGCATAATAACGGCGAGTAAAGCTATTCGTATAAATATGTATACAATTCTTCCGCATATCATAGACAAAATCAGTGACGGTATGTAAGAGATTTTTTCCATTTTGTTTGTGCGGTCGAATAATCGCATAAAAAATCCCGCAAAAAATCCGTAAGCTACAAGCTCCGCCGTCATAGGTATGAGAGGCATTGGGAAAGGCGGCATTCCGAATATAAGACAAGACAAAACGGGAATTAGCAGACCAGCTAATGCCCCCATAAGACTGCCGCAAATAAGTCCGCATAAAAGCACAGGTATGTGCATTGGGGAAAACAGCGTTCCGCCGTCGGGAATCAAATGGAAAATTTGAGGGAACAAAATTCCCAAAGCAACGAGCATAGCTGTCGTTACCGTAAGCAAAGTCGATTGTTTTTTCATAAATTTATTATTACTAAAATATAGCTGCCTTGTCAATGAATCAGCGACAAGTATTCTGATTTTTCTTTTATTTTCATAAATAAGATGTTATAATAGCCCCATGAAAATTCTTTATAAAAATGCTATCGTTACACTGAACGGAAAAGCTATACCAACTGATTTTTGCGTAGATAATGGTAAATTTGATTTTGATCTAAAAAACGCAGAAAGAGTTGTCGATTTGGCAAATTGTACTGTTTTACCTGCGTTAATTGATATACACACGCACGGAGCTAATGGTTTTGATTTTAATACGGCAACTGAAGCCGATTTGCCTAAAATCTTTGATTTTTATTACGCAAATGGCGTCGGCGGGATTTTGGCAACCGTTATGACTGACAAAATTGAAAATATAACAAAACAACTGCAAATTATCTCAAAAGCTATGAGTAAATACGACATAATTCAAGGAATACATTTGGAAGGACCTTTTTTGTCGCGTGAATACAAAGGAGCAATGGACGAAAAATATCTTTTGCCCCCATCAGTCGAATTGTTCAAAAAATTTCAAAACGCTGCCAGCGGAAAAATAAAAATCGTCACTCTTTCACCCGAGCTTAGCGGAGCGGAAAAACTAACTAAATATCTTGTCGAAAACGGGGTTGTTGTATCGCTTGGACATTCGGGTGCAAATTACGCCGAAACGATGAATTGCATAAATAACGGCGCAAAAAGTTTTACTCATACGTTCAACGCTATGAAGTCTATTTCTCATCGTGACCCGTCTATTGCTGTCGCCGCATTAGTCAGCGACTCATACGCCGAAGCCATTGTCGACGGCAAGCATATCTCACCCGAAATGGTAAAACTGCTTTTCAAAAACAAAGGCTTTGACAAATTTATCTGCGTTACAGACAGTATTATGGCTGCGGGACTGCCCGAGGGCGATTATACTCTCGCAGGTTCTGCCGTCACCGTTGTTAATGGAGAAGCTTTTTTGACAGGCACTCGTACTCGTGCTGGTAGTGTTTTGGGAGCATTTTGCGGTCTCAAAAATTTTGCAAATTTTATAGATGCAGATATTTGTCAAGCATCGGTTTGTTTTTCACTTACCCCGTCAAAATTGCTCGGCATAGATAGTGAATACGGCTCGATTGAGCAAAATAAATATGCGGATTTCACTGTCATCAAAAACGGCAATCCCATTATGACTTTAATAAAAGGCAATCAGGTTTTTTAAGAACACTAGATAAAAAAATAAAAAAGACGCTAATTGCGTCTTTTTTTTATCAATATAATTGCTTAATCAGTCTAATCAATTCTTCATATGAAATGTTTAGATTTTTGTAAAAAGGCAAATTAGCTTTCAACTTTTCTTTTGCAAGCTCAAATTTTTTTTCATTCAGACTGCCTAGATATTCTCCAACAAAACACCCCTTTCCTGCAGCAGTATAAATGAAACCATTTTTTTCTAAAGCCTCCCACGCACTTTTTACTGTAATAACGCTCACGCCAAGCTCTTTTGCAACGGTTCTTATAGACGGTAACGCATCATTGGACCTTAAATCGCCTTTGAGTATCTGTGCCGCTATTTGTTCGTAAATTTGCTCGTAGATAGGCTTTTGACTTTTCGTGGAAATCAAAATGTCCATTTTTTATAAATTAACCTTTCTAAAATTTTTGACTGATTTTTTGTAGCTAATAATCAACGCTAACACAAAAAAGATTATTCCTATACCAAGCACTGCCAACTGTATTCCGATATAAGCAGGATCAAGAGTATCGAGAGTGTTTTTTAGTACGGGAATCAAATTTATTAGCGTTTCAAAAATCCCTACCATTGCGCCAAATGCAACCATACCCACCAGCATTTGTGGTACGGCTTTGTAGCCGCTCCTAAAATGCCACGGCAAAAATATTAGATTATAAACTGAATAACAAATCAAACTGAGTCCAAAAAATGCTATATTGGGGTCTATCCCAACGAGATTCCCGTTTGGCGAAATCAAAACATTAGCAATAATCGCAAATGGTATCGCAAAAAGAAGTTGTAAAAGTTCTATAAAGGTCAAATCTATATGCCTTGCCAGTACAATGTCGTCTCTTGTGACAGGCAACATTGAAGTGAACTCCATATCTTTGTTGGCGGTGGCAGTTGATAAAATTATTTGCGTGGGGATTAAACAATAAAAAAGTCCAACCCAAGCAGGATAGTTTGGGATCAACACAAGTGCAGATAATGAAGTAAAAATATATACAATCGGCATCAAAACGAGTTTTAATTCTTTTTTTATTATCTTTATCATTTTTTTGACCTCTTATTGTAAAAAATCATAATGTCTTCAAGGTTGGGTTTTTCTGACACGAGATTGTCTGTATTTAACAAGTTTTCTTTGAGCATAAGTCCTTTGAAACCAAAAGAATGCGTCTTGTAACTAATCATTCTGGCAGCAAGGTCAGTAGTCAAATCGCTTATTTTGCCCTCCACAAGTATATGCGTATCTATGATATTGTCTTTTGTGTCGTATTGCGCTACTTTTCCGTTACATATCAACAAAACATAATCGGCACATTTGTCAAGGTCTGAGGTGATATGCGTTGAAAACAAAATGCTGTGTTCGCCGTCTTCCACAATCTCTTGGAAAATGTCGAGCAGTTCGTCTCTCGCCACAGGGTCTACTCCGCTTGTTGGTTCGTCAAATATCAATAATTTTGCATTATGTGATAATGCCAAAGCAATCCCAAGTTTTACTTTCATGCCAGTCGACAGCTCGGAAATTTTTTTGCTATCGTCTATATTAAACCGTTCGACTAAATCTCTGTACTTATTTTCATCCCATTCTGAGAAAAAATCTTTGTAGACATTCACTATTTTTGAGATTTTACTTTTTGGATAATAATCAACGGGACCAAGCATAAAACCGATTTTTTGTTTGAGTTTCAACTCGTTTTTTGTAAAATCTTCACCCAAAATCGTGACTGTTCCGCCGTCTTTATTGATGATATTGAGCATGGATTTTAATATAGTCGTCTTGCCTGCTCCGTTAGCTCCAATAAAGCCCATAATATAGCCTTTTTCAAGCTCAAAAGAAACATCATCAAGCGTAAAATTTTCATATTGCTTTCGAAGATTTTTTACTACAAGCATATCACTTATACCTCCGTATATACTGTGTATATTGTATATGCACAGTATATACGCTTAGATTGTTATTTGTCAACGTTTTTTGTAACAACTTCTCAAAAATTTTCTTTCACTGTTTTCTCGTTTTGCTTTTTGCGCTTGTTCAGCCCGTTTGACTTCTTTTGTCAGTTTCATATAGTTTTGATAGTCACTTTGAGTAATTCTACCCTCCTCCAAAGCTTTCAGTACAGCACATCCGGGCTCGTTCGTGTGAGAGCAATCTGAGAAACGGCATTCATTACCAAGCTCTATTATTGAAGCAAAAACTTGCGACACGCCTTCGTTGTCCGTCCAAAGACCAAGTTCACGCATACCTGGCGTATCAATAATGATTCCGCCGTTTTCAAGCATAATCATCTGTCTCGAAGTGGTCGTATGTCTGCCATGGCTATCGTCCTCACGAATACCCGCAGTGTCCATTATTTCTTTACCTGCAATTGTGTTTACAAGCGTGGATTTTCCCACGCCTGACGAACCGATAAATACGCAAGTCACACCCATATTCACAAAGCTTTTTACTTCTTCCAATCCTGTGTTTTGAGTCGAGCTTACCGCTATTATTCGGGTTTCGGGAGCGATCGCAACCAGTTGTTCGATAAACTCCGACTGATTTTCCACAAGATCAACTTTTGACAAAATTATGATTGGAGTTACTCCGCTACCCATAACAACTGCCAAATAACGCTGTATTTTCCTTAAATTAAAATCTTTGTTTGCGGATGTTAAAATAAAAGCGTAATCCACGTTAGCGGCTATCTGCTGATATTTTCTGCCCGATGAAGACGGGTCAAGACGCCTTAGCAGCGATTTTCGTGGCAGTGTTTTTGTTATTTTGCTTTCGCCAATTTCGTTGTAGATAAATTCTACAAAATCTCCTACTGCAGGGAAAGCGTTTTCATCATCGATGTAATACGCCGAACTTTTTATTGTTGCAATTAATTCGCCGTATTCTGATATAAGGCTAAAACGTCCTTTTTGGGCTGAAATGACTCTGCCGATATCGCCTTGTCCGCCGTAAAAAGTGTCGTAACCATATTTGAGTAATTCGCCGTATGTGTTTTCGGCAATAGTTTCATTTAAAAATTTTTCTTTTTTCTCCATTTATAAAAAATTAACGTTCTTATCGCCCTGTTCGAAAACAAAAAAAGACAGCCTTTATCTATGGCTGTCAAAAAAATTTAGCAATAAAAATACGCTCTCTCGAGCGTGCTAAAACATTTACAGTATTCGAAAGGTCACAAAATCAATTTTGACATTGCTGTGTCAAAATTGAAGGCTATTTAGTTATTTACCCCCACTAAATTACAAAACATTATTAACTATGCCTCCTTTCGTTTAATAAATAAAATATATACGATTCTTTTACGCTTGTCAACATTTTTACAAATAATTTTATAAAACAATATGTAACGAAAAAGAAAAAATACCGCTCGTAAAAAAGAAAAAACAAGCGGTATCTCAAAGCAAGGAGCTTTGAAAGAGATGGTATTTTTACAGCATTTTGCTGTAATGTACTAATTATACAGCTATGTGCTGTATAATGTCAATATGAAATTTTTACCAAAAATTACCAATATTTCTGCCAAACGGCTCCGTGAACTGCGAATTCAAAGCGGCTACACACAGAAACAATTAGCGGAAATTTTGGGAATACGACAGCAGTCGTATGTACGATACGAATACGGCACAAGCGAACCGAGTTTGGAAAATCTACGAAAGCTTGCAGAGTTTTACAGCGTCTCGTCAGATTACATACTAGGAATTTCCGAATATTAGAAAACCACGCCTTTGACTTTATGGCGTGGTTATTTTTTTTATAAATAGTTAAGTTGCTATTACTTAAATACAGATATTTTAGTCATTTGAGACATAAAGTTTTGCAAGTCCGCCCTTGCCTGTTTCCCTGTAAATCGCTCTCATATCTTTACCCGTACGATACATAGTTTGAATGATAATATCGAGCGAAACCTTTCTTGTATTTGTCAAAAAATTGGCAAGAGAAAAAGCGTTTATGGCACGCATAGCCGCAACGGCGTTGCGTTCGATACAAGGAATCTGCACAAGCCCGCAAACGGGGTCACATGTAAGCCCAAGGTGATGCTCCAAAGGCATTTCTGCGGCGTATTCTATCTGGTCGATTTCCATTTCAAAAATTTCCGCCAAAGCTGCCGCAGCCATAGAACAAGCCGTACCTATTTCCGCTTGGCAACCGCATTCCGCTCCGCTTATGGACGCATTGGTTTTTACAATATTTCCAATAAGCCCAGCCGCAGCAAGACCTCTTAATATTTTGTCATCGGAAAAATGGTGTTTGTCTTGAACGTATTTCAAAACAGCAGGCAAAACTCCGCTTGCTCCGCAAGTCGGCGCAGTAACCACCGTTTCGCCCGACGCATTTTGCTCGCTTGTTGCGTAAGCGTAAGAACATACAAGCCTGTGTTCTTTTGTAACGGCAGATTCGTCAATATGTTTTTGACCAAAAAGCAGTTTTGCTTTTCTACTGATATTGAGTCCGCCCGGCAAAATTCCTGTTGCGTTCAATCCTTCACGAATTGTGTTTTTCATTGAGTTCCAAACAATCTGCAAATAATTCCAAATTTCGCTGCCTTCATATTCCTCTACAAAATCGCTCAATCTTATTTCTTTAAAAAGACAATAGGTGGCAATTTCTTTGAAATGCTTGATTGGATAAACTTCGGGGGATTGCTCGGTTTTTTTACCCAAAATTTTTATCTCACCGCCGCCTATACTTCTAACCCGCCATTTACCAAGTTTTACTCCGTCTTTAAAGGCGTACATATCAAAAGTGTTAGGGTGAGCAACTTCGGTGGTTTCGTCGAATATCACTTCGGTTGGCAGAACAAAAGTTTTTTTCAAAACTGTGTCCGTTCCGTGTCCCTTTCCCGTTTTTGCAAGCGAACCATACAGAGTGACAGAAAAACTATCCGCCTTTGGATATTCTTTTATAAATAATTTTGCGGCTTTTTCGGGACCCATAGTATGAGAGCTACTCGGTCCTCTGCCGATTTTAAATAATTCTCTTATTGATTTCATAAGTTGATTATATCACCAAAGCAATCTATACCGCAATCAAAACTAATGCGATTTTATTTACCCATATATTTGCCTTGACCTTACATTTTGTCTGTTTTCCTCAGTATAGCCTATAAGATTTTTAGTTATCTACTCTTTTGATTGAGGCGCCCAAAGCTTGGAGTCTTTCTTCAAAATTGTAATAACCCCTGTCGATTTGTTTAACGTTTGATACTTCGGTTAGACCTTCGGCTTTTATTCCTGCAAGCACAAGCGCCGCCCCCGCACGCAAATCAGACGCCGAAACTTGTGCTCCGTGAAGTTTTTTTACACCTCTGATAAATGCAGCTCTATCTCTTACGACAATATCCGCACCCATTTTTAATAGCTCTGTGACGTGTTTAAAACGTGTTTCAAACATATTTTCAATAACGATTGATGCGCCGTCCGAAACGCATTCCAAAGCAGTGATTTGCGCTTGTAAATCGGTGGGGAAACCCGGGTACGGCTGCGTTTCAATCATTTTTATGCTTTTGTGTTTTTTGTAGCCTTTTATATATATCTCATTGCGATTTGACGTGATATCTCCCGCAACGCCGTCAATCTTACTGATAAGTGCGCTCATATGCTTCGGACAACAGTTTTTCACACACACTTCGCCGCCCGTTATTGCTCCAGCTAGTAAAAACGTCCCTGCTGCGATACGGTCTGGAATCGGAGTAAAAACTGCGCCTCTAAGCTTTTTAACGCCTTCTATAATGATACTGCTACTCCCTGCACCGCCGATTTTTGCTCCCATAACCTGCAAAAAATCCGCCAAAGCTACTATTTCGGGTTCTTTTGCTGCGTTGGTCAGCACCGTAACTCCGTTTGCTAACACTGCCGCCATCATTATATTTTCCGTTGCTCCCACGCTTGGAAAATCCAGATGAATGTTGTTGCCTCGTGCGTTTTTTCCGTCAAAATATATAAAACCGCCTTCTTCCATAACATTGACATTTAAATCTTTGAGCCCTTTTAAATGCAAGTCGATAGGACGCAAGCCGATTTCGCATCCGCCAGGAAAAACCGATTTTGCGTGCTTAATTCTGCCCAGTATCGAACCGACCAAAAAAATCGAACTGCGTATTTCTTTGGCGTATTTTTCGGGTATTTCGTGGTCTGTGATATTTGAGCTGTCTATATGTATATCGCCGCCAATCCATTGTGTTTTTACTCCGATGGACTCTAAAATGTTTATCATACTGACGACGTCGGCGATTTTGGGGCAATCTCTTATTACTACTTTTTCGTCAGTCAAAACCGATGCGGCTAATAAAGCGAGAACACAGTTTTTCGCTTTACACACGCTGACTTCACCGTTTAGTTTGCGACCGCCCTCAATCAAAAATTTTTCCATTAGTTCTCTCCAATTTTTTCTGGTTTAAAAATTTCAATAACGGAAGCAAAACTCTTTTTACGAACGCTTCCGTTACCGAAAAACAATTGAAGACATTGTGCGACTGATTGATATCTTCTTATTAGTATAATATGGCAAAATGCGTCAAATTGTGTTGTGCGGAGTTTTTGAGAGATTTAAAAGCACTCCCGCCGCAAACATAAACATAACCAAAGACGTTCCGCCATAACTGATAAAAGGCAACGGTAGTCCCGTTGGCGGAATACTCCCCGTTACCACCGCTAAATTTATGAGCGTTTGCAGTGCTATAACCGCACTAATACCCGAAGCAAGCATTGATTTGTATTTTGTTTCCGCATTTATGGCAAGCCTTACACCATGATAAATAATTACAAAAAATAATAGAGTAACGATGAGAGCGCCAAAAAGCCCCAATTCTTCCCCAATTATCGAAAAAATAAAATCGCTTTCGGCAAAAGGTAAAAATTCCAGCTTCTGTCTGCTGTTAAATAGCCCGACGCCAAACCAGCCACCGCTCCCTAAGGCGTAAAGCGACTGTATAAGCTGATACCCTTCGTCTTTGGGACTTTTCCACGGGTCAATAAAAGCCAAAAGCCTTTCCATACGGTACGGCTCCATAATAATAAGTAACGGAAAAACCACCGCAAGCGGCAAAATTATTAAAAGCATCGTTTTGAAATTTGTACCGCCGACATAAGCCAAAACAAGCATAAGCAAACCAAAACATACTGTTATTGACATATTTGGTTCCAAAATGATTAAGACACAGCCGATTAATCCTATGCCAAAGATAGGCAATGAGTACTTAAACTTATTCATATCAACTTTTGGCAAACTGACGTACCATGCGCAAAACAAAACATATGCGAATTTAGCGATTTCACTGGGCTGAAAAGTGAAAAAATATAAATTTATCCACCTTTTAGCGCCATAGTTTTCCACGCCGATTTTGGGCACAAAAACCAGTCCCAACATAACAAAACTAACGATGAGCAACGGCAAAGCAACTTTTTTTAGTTTTTCAACGTCAATGAAAAAAGCCGCAATCATAGCTATGAGTCCCAAAAACGCTCCTACAGCCTGTTTTATTACAAAATAATACGGGTTGCCAAAATCGTTTTGGGCAGAATAATTACTTGCGGAATACACAAAAAGTACGCCGATACCAACCAAAGCAAGAACGGCGAAAAGCAATATGTAATCAAATTTACAAAAGTTTTTTCTTAACGATATTTTTGACAATTTCGACAAAAGCTTCTCCCCTTTGTTTGTAGTCGTTATACATATCAAAACTTGCGCAAGCGGGTGCAAGAAGCACAGTTCCGCCGTCGATTAACGCCTGTCTGTAACAGTTTTCCGTCGCTTGCTTTAAGTCGTCTGCTAAATCTATGTTGTAAAAACCGCAACGCATAGCAGCGTCATAGATTTTTTTTTTCGTTGCTCCAAAGGCACAAATATATTTGGGCGAGCATTTTTCAAAAAATTCTTCAAAGTCGTACCCCTTATCGCTGCCTCCCATGATAACAAATGCATCGGAAAAACTATTCACGCTTGCTATGGCGGAAAAAACATTTGTCGCTTTGCTATCGTCAAAAAAGCTAACACCCGCTTCCTTTGCAACAAATTCTATCCTGTGTTTAGCGGGAATGTAATTATTAAGTGAATTTTCAATTGCTTTTTGATTTGCTCCCAAAATACTTGCAGATAAAGCGGCGCACATCATATTTTCTTGTATGTGAGGCAAATTATTATTTTTGTTTAGTTCTATTCGATTTTTCCAGCAAACAATATCGCCTTTATCTATGTAGCAATCAAGCGTATTTGAAAAGCCAAAATAATGTTTTTGCGCGGCAAATGATACAAAATTGTCCCGTATTATTTTGTCGCCGAAATTTAATACAGTATGCTGAAAGGCGGTTTGATATTTGCAAACATTTTGTTTGGCTTTTATATAACCTTCCATATTTTTGTGTCTATCAAGGTGGTCGGGAGAAACATTAGTAACAGCGGATAAAAAAGGCTGAAAACCGTAAAATCTTTCAAGCTGAAAACTTGACGCTTCAATGACTGCAACAGTATTTTTGTCTGCATTTTGACATATCTGGGAAAAAGGTGTGCCAACATTACCAGCCAAAACTGCTTTTATGCCCGACTCGCAAAGGATTTCATACAGCATTCGACAGACTGTGGTTTTGCCGTTTGTTCCCGTCACTGCCGCTATTTTGCCCCCAAAAAAACTGACAGCGATTTCAAGCTCGCTTTTTATCGGCACACCGTTTTCTTCATAAAAACTACAGAGCGGACTGTCGAAAGATATACCAGGCGATATTATCATCAAATCCATTTCCGCTACAAGGTTTTGCGCATCACGCAAGGTCAAATCGTTTTTTGTGATGCATTTGTCATCATAAAAATATACAGAACACCCGTCAAAAAGTTTTGCGACAGCTTTTCCGCTTTTGCCTTTACCATATATCAAAATATTTTTCAAAATAATTTTACCCCCGCCAACTTTACATCGCCGCCAAAGCGACAAGAACACTGCCAAAGACAGCAGTAATCGCTGTATAAATTATGCAAACTCGTGGTTCGCTAAGTCCTTTCTTTTGCAAATGGTGATGATACGGAGCCATCAAAAAAATTCTTTTCCCTTTCGTGATTTTGAAGAAACCGACTTGCAAAATCACAGAAACGCAAGACACTACGTACATAATACCCAAAACAGGAATGTAAAGGCTTATGCGTGTGAATATCGACAAACACGCCACAAGTGAACCAAGTGCAAGCGAGCCGACGTCGCCCATAAATACCTTTGCCGGAAAAGCATTGTAAACCAAAAACGCAGTTAGTACCCCCGCTCCGATAATGCCTATTCGCATTAGATTTTCATATTCCCCTGCCAAAATCGAGTAACCGCTGTAACTTAACTTTTGAATTTCAATATATGTGAGTATGCAAAAAAATATAAGATAAACTAGTGTTACCGAGCTGGCAAGTCCGTCAAGCCCGTCAGTCAAATTTACGCCGTTCACGCAAGAAAGAAAAATGAAAACGGTGAGCGGAAAAATCCAGCCGCCTATATCTACGGACAAATTTGCAAAAGGTATTTTTATTTCTCCGCCTAATAACGGATTTTTTAATACGTATATTGCGACGATTACGGAAATTAACAGCTGAGCCAAAATTTTTTGATATGCTCTTAGTCCTAGATTGCGTTTAAATTTTATCTTAATAAAATCATCCAAAAAACCTATAACGCCAAAACCACACGTAACAATAACACTAAAAATGGCTAAATCACTATTGCTTTTTACACTCAAAAATGAGCATATGGTAAATGCCAGCAAAAAGCCTATACCGCCCATAGTTGGCGTACCGCTTTTCCCACTGTGTTCGGTTACATATTCCAAAATCTCTTGCTTCGCCTTAGTCTTTTTTAAAATTGCGTACGTTATGCCGCATAACACAAGACTAACAGCGAAAGCCACCGCAAAATAAATTAAATTCAAAATTTTTTTCTACCCGTCAATAAACTTTTGCAAGACGTCGTAATCGGAAAACGGTATTTTTCTGCCCATAATCTCTTGATAAGTTTCCGCTCCTTTCCCCAAAATTGCCACAGTGTCACCCTTTTCAGCCATATTAACCGCATATTCAATCGCCTGCCTGCGGTTGTGAATTACGATATGATTGCAATCCATACCGCCCAATATTTCGTTTACGATTGACTCGGGATTTTCGTATCTCGGATTGTCGTCTGTCACTACGGCAAAATCGCAATACTTTGATACCGCTCTTGCCATAAGCGGACGCTTGAATTTGTCCCTATTTCCTCCGCAACCAAAAGCTACTATAAGTTTGCCGTCACACGATTCTTTCAAATAACTCAAAATATTTGTTATTCCGTCGGGCGTATGTGCAAAATCCACAACAATTTTTTTGCCTTTAGCGTAAAAAGTTTCATTTCTTCCGTCTATGCGTTTGATATTTTTTATACCTTGTGTAATCGTTTTTAGTTTTATTCCAAAGATTCTTGCGGTGGTTGCAGCCGCCAAAATATTGTAAAGATTAAATTTTCCGTGTAAATTGAAAAAGACTCTTTCAACCTCGTCATAAATATTTATCACAAATTCCATACCGTCTTTGTTTTCCGAGTACTCCATTGCAAAAATATCGCTTACATCAAAAAATCCGTACGTGACGACAGGAATTTTGTTTTCCAAAACTATTTGGCGTCCAAGTTCGTCATCGGAATTTACAACAGCCACTTTTGTGTATTTATCACAAAATACTCTCATTTTTGTTTCGGCGTATGCTGACATATTGTGGAAGAAGTCGAGATGGTCTTGAGAAAAATTTGTGAACACTGTCACGTCAAACCGCAAACCTTCAATTTTTTTGTAAAAAATAGCGTGTGCGGATACCTCCATAATGACATATTTAATTTTTAACTCGTTAAATTTCCAAAACCATTCGTGTAACTCAATCGGGTCGGGAGTCGTAAGCTCCGTCTGAAATTTTTCGTCACCAACAATAACGCCGTTTGTTCCTATAACAGCGGATGAATGTCCCGCCTGACGCAAAATCGAGTTTATCAAATATGTAGTGGATGTTTTTCCGTTTGTTCCGACAACTGCTATCAAAATAAGTTTGTCTGCGGCGTTGTCATAAAACTTTTTTGCTAATATCGCCATTACTGCCCGTACATCCGATACAATCACCTGCGTAACGTCTATATCAAGCTTTCGCTCCACTACCAGCGCAATAGCTCCGTCATAGACGGCTTTTGCCGCAAAATCATGGCCGTCTGCTTGTCCACCCTTTATGCAAAAGAACAAGCTGTCTTTTTTGATATTTGTGGTATTGCAAGACAGCGAAGATATTTCGATATTATCAAGACCTATCGTTTCATTTTTTACGCCCTTAATAAGCTCCGCCAACAACATAAAACCAGCCTCCTTAAAAACAAAATACTTTGTAACAATGTACAAAGTATTTTACGAGAAAATATTTACCATTATGCTATTCGCAAGGCTCCAAATCGTAGTAGTTTATAATAAATTCAAAAATAAGTTTTGCATATGGCGCAGCTACCACCGACCCGTATGTAATTCCCACAGGTTCGTCAACCATAACAAGGCACAGATATTTCGGACTGCTTGCAGGGAAAAATCCGACAAATGAGGAAATATTTTTGCCTTGAGCAACCACTCCGTCAATATATTTTTGTGCCGTTCCTGTTTTGCCGCCCACCTGATAACCTTCGATATAGCACTGTTTACCGCTTCCGTTTGTCACTACTCCTTCAAGCATTTCAGCTATTTTTTTGCTTGTTTCTTCGCTTATTGCTCTTCCCTTTACGACAGAACCAAAACTTTTT
Organism: Clostridia bacterium; assembly: GCA_035399325.1. GTDB lineage: Bacteria > Bacillota > Clostridia > Christensenellales > CAG-314 > JAQUSX01. Next base: position 13,735 of record DAOPIV010000004.1, read on the forward strand.
ACAACCGAACCTGTGTTGCTGTCAACGATTTCTTTTACTAAATACGGTTGATATAATATTCCGCCGTTTACAGCCGCAGCAACCGCAGTACACAGTTGTATCGGCGTTATTGCGATAGTCTGCCCAAATCCTATGCGTGCCAAATCGCCTTGTGTAACAGTGTCCAGCGACACCAAAAGCCCCGATTGCTCGCCTGCGAAATCTATGCCCGTCGTTTGCCCAAACCCGAATTTTTCCAAATAGCCGTAAAAAGTATCCGCCCCGAGCGCCAAAGCAATGTCGGTAAAAACGGGGTTGCAACTGTTGTTGAGTGCCATTGCAATATTTTGGTTGCTGTGTTTGCCGTTTATGTGTTTTGTCCAGCAGCTTATTTTTCCTCCGTCAACATAGCGAACACCGCTGGACGAAAAAATATGATTTTCGTCATATGCGTTAGTGTTCCCAAGGCTTACTTCCTCCAAATCCGCACTGACGGTGATTACCTTAAAAGTTGAGCCCGGCTCGTAAATATCTGTGATTAAAGAATTTCGTGACAGCTCCATTAGAGTTTCAACATCGTCTCGGGGTATATCGTTCATATCATAGCTTGGATTTATTGCCATAGCCAAAATCTCACCTGATGTGACGTCCATAACGATACATTTTGCACTTATGGGAGAATGCGCCTGCATAATAAAATCAAGCACGTACTCCACCGCACTTTGAATGGCGTAATCTATGGTCAGCACCACGTCATACCCAGCAACGGCAGGCAGATACATTATTTCTTCATCGTCAATTTCCACGCCTATTAAGTCTGTTTGAGTCAAAATTTTTCCGTCAATGCCCGATAGATATTTGTCGTAATATGACTCGATACCGCTTTGCCCAACACCGTCAACCGAAACAAACCCCAGTACCTGTGTCAAAAAATCCCCGTAAGGATAAATCCTTGTAGTTTCACTTGCCATATACACGCCGTCAAGGTTTTGGCTTCTAATGATGCTCATCTCTTCAGCAGTGACCTGCCTTTTTATGGTTGTTTCAGATACGCCCTTATTTGTCACCTTAGAATAAACGGTATTGTAATTCAAATCCAATACCTTCGATAATGTTTCGGCGACTTGATCGGGATCTGTCACGCTTTTTGCCCTGACATAAACGGTGTAAGCTGTCATATTGTCAACTATTATCGTACCGTTTGTATCGAGTATTCTCCCACGCTCCGCAGAAAGCGGTAAACTTCTTGCCCACTGTTCCATAGCTATGGCTTGGAGATTTTTTCCCCAAACTATTTGTATATAAAAAAGTCTGAAAATTATGACACAAAAAAGAAAGATTGTTGCCACTAATATTGACAACAATCTTTTTTTAACCGTGTAATAGTTATTTAACAATTTATTTTAATTCCCCCCAAAAAACCTACATAATCCGTCACATAGTTTATCAAACCAATTTGAACTAAGGTCAAAAGTTTGCGGTCCACGTGTAACGGGAGTATCATACATAAGCGTATTTGTTGTGTTCGGTAATGAAAATCCCATTGTTTGAGCTGCTGCAATCAATGTCGCTTCATCAACAGTGCTAAGCTCTGCTGCCAATGTGTCTATGGTAGCGGATTGCGCCGCTATTTCTTCGGTAAGCGCGCTTGTTGAGGCAAAAGTTGAAGAAACGCTTATTGCGGTGAAAGCGATAGCAATCGCCAAAGCAAGTATAATTGCGATATATGCAGCAACAGCTATTTTACCTTTTGTTTTTGATACGGAATGAACGATCGTTTTTTCCGTATAATCTTTTTCAGAGTAAGCTGGGTTTTTGTAGTTTAGCGTTCTTGCGGAAGGCAAAGATGTTTCGTTTCTGATAGTACGCTCCGCATCTGGGGTATCAATAGCCACGCCGCCATAGAGTTTTGCGCCGATACTCTCTAAAGAATACTCGTTTTCATCCGTATTATTATTTATGTCACGCCAGCGTCTTACGGGTTGTTCGACGCTTATCTCATCATTAGCAATATCAAGTCCAGTAGCGTAGTCTTGACTGTCTTTATTTGACAATCTGTTGTAGCGGTCGATAGAGACCTCTCTTCTGCTGGTTGTTAACATAGTATTCACCTTCCTTATGTCTTATTACTTATGAATTTTTCTTACAGTCCTAAGCTTTGCGCTTGCGGACCTTCCGTTAGTTGCTAGTTCTTGTTCGCTTGCAGTACGCATTTTGCCGTCAATTTCCACTTCGGCAACGTGACCGCACACGCAAATCGGAAAACTCTTTGGACAAATACAGCCTGTTGATTTATCCTTAAACACATTTTTGACTATTTTGTCTTCGAGTGAATGGAAAGTAATGATTGAAAGTTTGCCGTTTATGTTCAGTGATTCTATCATCGCTTCCACGGATTCTTTGAGTCCGCTTAGCTCGCCGTTTACTTCTATTCTTATTGCTTGAAATGTTCTTTTTGCTGGGTGTCCGCCCGTCTTTTTTACCGCATACGGTATAGACTTGTCCACTATTTCAGCCAATTCCGTTGTGGTGTCTATTGTTTTTGACGTACGGGCTATCGCTATATTTTTTGCTATATTTTTGGCAAATCTGTCTTCGCCGTAGTCTCTTATTATTTCAAAAAGCTTTTGTTCCGAGTATTCGTTTACTACCTTCCATGCGGTAAGTTCTTGGCTTGTGTCCATACGCATATCAAGTTTTGCTGATTTAATATATGAAAAGCCTCGATTTTGATCGTCTAGTTGTCTGCTGGACACTCCGTAGTCCGCAAGTATTCCGTCCACTCCGTTTATATTTAGCCGTGATAAAATATTTTTGATATTTTTAAAGTCATCCCGAATAAATGTAACTTTGTCTAGATACTCGCTAAACTTTTTTTCACAATGACTCAATGCTTCGCCGTCTTTATCAATACCGATGAGTCTTCCGTTTTTGAGTCTCTTTAATATTTCAAGCGAATGTCCTCCGCCGCCGAGAGTGCAATCAACATAAATTCCGTCTGGCTTTATTTCCAAAGCTTCGATACACTCGTTAAGCATTACGGGTATGTGATAAGCGTCAAATTCCATATTTTGCAAGATTGTCGAAAACTTTGTCAAAGTTATCGGTATTGCCGAATTCTTTGTCCCAAATTTCCTGACTCCAAATTTCCACCTTATTTCCCGCACCCACGATGCAAACGTTCTTGTCTATTTTTGCAAAGTCTTTCAATGCAGGCGGCAAAACGAATCTGCCTTGATCATCGCACTCCACCCTAATGGCGGAAGCTGTGAACTGGCGTAACGCTTTTCCGCCGTCCACATCCGTGATAGGAACAGATGCGATTTTTGCGTTTATTTCTTCCATAGCCTTTTGATGTAACACAAACAAACAGCCGCTTGTGCCCGGTGTGATTAAATATTCGTCACCCATTTCATTACGAAACTTGGCAGGCATCCGCATTCTGTTTTTTGCGTCAAGCTGATATGAATAATTGCCGTAAAAACAATACATCAATTTAGACTACTCCCGATTTTATTGTAGTCAGTATAGCATATCGGCTAACCATTTTCAACCCTTTTTAACCACTTTTTTAAAAAAATTGCCAATTTTGACCAAAATATTGGGAAAATCTAAATATTTTTTTGTATTCAGACACAAAATTTATCTAAAAAATAATAAAAAAACCACCGCCTGAGCTTTAACCGCCCCGACGGTGAAAGAATTTATATTAAAAGAAAAATATTAAAATATGTCATTTATCAGATTTTTTTATTTTAAGCAATTTGTTTTTTTACAAGATTTCAGTCAATTTGTTTTTTACTAAATCGGACGAAACAAGATAAAATGTGATACCAAATTTTTTTACAACAAGCTCGGCTCTGGATTGCGTTCCGTGCAAATGCCCGTACACAACCGTTTTGACTTCGTGAGCAATAAGCTGGCGTATGACTTCGTTTTCTTCGTATCTTGAGTTAAAGGGCGGAAAATGTGTTATGCAGACAACCTTGTCATTATTTTTGCGGTTCTTTTCCATATGGGCGAGAGAGAGCTTCAATCTTTCGATTTCTCGCAGGTAAATTTTTTCGTCTTCTTTCGCCATTGGAGTATAATCGGGGCACACCCAGCCACGAGAACCGCATATCAAAATGTTTTCGAATCGCAGTGAGTCGTTTTGGATAGCGAAAAAACTCGGCGGAATCGCATTTCTGACTTGCCCTATCGTATTCCACCAATAATCATGATTTCCACGTAAAATAATTTTGTTGCCTAAAAGATTTTTAAACAAGGCAAAATCGGGCAACGCTTCGTCCATTCTCATGCCCCAGCTAAAATCGCCTGGCATCAAAACTACGTCGCCTTCGCTTACTTTATTTTGCCAATCCGCTGCTAAAATTTCAAAATGATTTTCCCAACCTGCACCAAATACATCCATAGGTTTATTGACAACGGTTGATAAATGCAAATCCGATATTGCAAAAACTTTCATAGGGAAATACTACCACAAAACTATTTTGTTGTCTATGACAAATCGTTTAGGTCGCCCAAAAGCCTTTTCTCCATACACTTCTTGCAAATAACTTCGTCGTACCGCAATTTGTTTTTGTAGCAGATAGGACAAATATATTCTTCTTCGTCATCATATGACGAAGATTTATTTTTACAAATATCACACATCTTTTCCGTTTCTTCGATGTAATTCAATTCGCAAACGGGACATTTTTTGTATTTCATCTTTTTTGAATTCCTAAAAACATTTGTTGTATTCTATGTTGAAGGAATTCAAATTGTTAGATTTATTTTTTTATGTTGCGGTTGGGAACAATGGCAACTCAAATACTCCGCTGCAGACATCAGCCGCATAATCCTGACACGGCGGTATCTGTGGATAACCGTATGACGGAATAAGCAATAGCGTTTCCACCACAACTTTAAAAATGATTGAAATGCATGCGTCTACGATAAATATGTATTCTTCTTGAGTCACCACAATCGCAGTAGTCGTCTGAAATTCTCCGCTTGGACACACGGCGGAAATCTGGGCTTCTATTTGATACGGTATTATTGATGCCTCAGGCAGTCGCATAATTATATCAAAAGGAACGTCAACTTCGCCTTCGCCGCTACCTTCCACTCCCAAAGCATCTGTGTATCTGATTTCAAGCGGAATGATTACGGTACCTTGCACTCTGCCGTATCTGGGTCTATCGGGTATTCGAGTGACGACCAAATCTTCTATAATGCCATGTGCGGCGGTACTGCGTCCGCTTACGAAAGTTAGCGGCAAAGTAGGAGCGGGCGGAGATACTGTGGTTAGTATGACTTCCACCTGCGAATCGGTAAATTGTTTCAAACATGCGTCTATTACTTTTTTTGCCTGAATACAAACACGGTCGGCACAACCAGTATTACAATTACTCACTTTATTTTCCCCTAAAAAATGCTAGTACTATGATATGCTTTGGGGTAACTAAAAAGTGCAAATAACTCGGAATCAACCTTGATTCCGAGTTATTTTCTCATAATTATTTTAATCTAATTTTTCTTCGTCTTCTTTTACAATCTGAGTATTTTCTATTATTTGGTCTATTCTTGCGGTAGTTTCGTCTTTTCCCTGTCCCGTCACCGATGAAACAGCAATGATGTTATCCACACCGACTTTAAGTATTGAAGCAAGATTCTTTTTGTGATTTATAAGTTTGCTTTTTGGAATTTTGTCACTTTTTGTTGCGATAATGGTGTATGGAATATTACAGTGAAATAAGTAGTCATACATAATCAGGTCGTCTGCGGTGGGATTGTGCCTTGCGTCTACCAAAAAGAAAACGTGTGTAAGCATCGGCTCTTTTTCGAGATATGTTTCGATTAAATTCGCCCATTTTTGCTTTTCCGTTTGCGAAACCTTTGCGTAACCGTAGCCGGGCAAGTCGGTCAAAAGGAATTTTTCGTCAATCAAAAAATAATTGATAAGACGTGTTCGTCCCGGGTCTTTGCTTGTGCGGGCGAGTTTCGTCGAACCCGTAATTGAGTTGATAAAACTGCTTTTACCAACGTTGGATTTTCCCACGACGGCAATTTGCGGAAATTCGCTAACTATGCAGTCGCCGTAATTTGCCGCTGATTTTATAAAACGAGCTTTTTGTATCATTTTTTCGTGTTTAGGGCATTGTCAAAGACTGTTTTGATATTTTCAGCCAAAACTACGTCCATATTTGATAAAACTTCTTTCGGAATCTCACGCAAATCTTTTTCGTTGTCTATTGGAACTATGATTTTTCTTATTCCCGCTCTATATGCAGCCAATGCTTTTTCTTTAAGTCCGCCAATGGGCAAAACTTTTCCCCTAAGCGTGACTTCGCCGGTCATAGCCACGTTTTTTCTGACGGGATATCCGCTAAAAGCAGACATAATAGCCGTTGCCATCGTTACGCCCGCGCTTGGTCCGTCTTTTGGTATTGCGCCTTCGGGAATATGAATATGAATATCGGTTTTCAAAAACTTTTCGGGGTCAATGCCGTAATCGGAGGCTTTGCTTCTTACAAGACTGATTGCAGCCCTTGCCGATTCTTTCATTACGTCGCCCAGCTTTCCTGTGAGCAAAATTTCGCCTTTACCTTCAAATAGTGTGACGTCAATTACGAGCGTAGTACCGCCAACCACAGTCCAAGCCAAACCCGTTGCCGAGCCTATCTCGTCTTTTTTATCGACGGTATCGTTTTTGTATTTTGGAATATCAAGATATTTTTCAACGTTTTGATGAGTGATTTGAATTTCTTTGATATTTTCGTTGACTATTTCCAAAGCTATTTTACGGCAAACAGTGGCTATTTCTCTTTCAAGTTGTCTTACACCCGATTCACGTGTGTAGCTTTTTATCACAGCACGCAAAGCGTCGTCCGTAAAAGTCACGCTCTTCGGTTCTATTCCGTTTAGCTTTTCTTGTTTTGGCACAAGGAAATTTTTTGCTATTTCCATTTTTTCTTCTTCGGTATAACCCGTAAGCTCGATAAGTTCCATTCTGTCGAGCAGTGCGGGCGGAATGTTGTCCATATTGTTGGCAGTGCAAATAAACAGCGTCTTTGACAAATCAAAAGGCACTTCCATATAGTGGTCTACAAAATTTGAGTTTTGTTCGGGGTCCAATACTTCCAGCATTGCGCTTGCAGGGTCTCCGCGAAAATCACTGCTCATTTTGTCTATTTCATCAAAAAGCATAACGGGATTCATTGACTGCGCTTGTTTTAATAAATAAATGATTTTTCCCGGAATTGCACCTACATATGTGCGTCTGTGACCTCTTATTTCCGCTTCGTCACGCACACCGCCAAGACTCATACGCACATATTTTCTGTCCAATGCCCTTGCAATAGATTTTACAATAGAAGTTTTGCCTGTGCCTGGAGGTCCGACAAAGCACAAAATCGGTCCGTTAAGTCCTCCCGTAAGTTGCATTACGGCAAGATATTCGATAATTCTTTGTTTGATTTTATCAAGTCCAAAATGGTCTTCATCAAGTATTTTTCGAGCGAGTATCAAATCTTTGTTGTCTTTTGTCAAAACTCCCCACGGCATATCTGTAAGCCATTCAATATATGCACGAATAACCGAAGCATCGGGCGAACTCGAAACCATTTTTGACATACGGCGAATTTCTTTCATAGCTTTCGCCGCCACATCTTCGGGCATTTTGCTTTTTTTCACAAGTTTTTCCAGCTCGGAAATTTCGTCTTCGTCGTTGCCAAGCTCTTGGCTTATCGCACGAATTTGCTCTTTTAGGTAAAACTCTTTTTGACCTTTGTCTATTTGGCGTTTTACTCTGCCTGCGATTTTTTTGTCGATTTTTGCCAATTCGACTTCATTTATTAAAATTTTTGAAAGTTTTTCAAGTCTTTTTTCAGTATCTACGGTTTGCAAAAGTTCTTGTTTTTCCGCTTCACGGTAAACGACTTCGTTTGCCACAACGTTTACGTAAACGTTTGGGTCGTATATTTCCGCAACACGAATGAGCGAGTCTTTTGTGATTTTATTGCTATTGAGCCCAAGCTGAGCCACCAAATCACGGGATTTACGAAGCATCGCCTCGGTTTCAAGCTTGTCCGCCAAAACGTAATCGACTTCGTGCACTTTTACTTCCAAACATTCTTCGTTTGGAATAAATTCGTCGATTTTTGCGGAATACAGTCCTCGGATAATGGCACGGGCGTTGTCCTGGGAAAGTTTCATAACCTGTAAAATGCGTACAACCGTGCCTACCGTGTGTATATCTTTTTGTACAGGATCCGCTGTTGCCAAATCTTTCTGTGCGGCAACAAATATCAAACTCTGATTTTTTACAGCCTTGTCCAAAGCGGTGAGAGATTTTTTTCGCCCGATATCAAGTGAAATAGTCGTATCGGGAAATATAACCATTCCTCTAAGGGCTATCATAGGTAATGTGATTGATTCTTTTATCAAAATGAATACCTCAAAAAAAGTAAATTTTATAATCTTAGTTTTATTATTATAGATTACTTTTATTTTAATTGCAAGAATTTTTTTGTCACTAAAAATGCCGAACCACTTAAGGTTCGACATTTAATTTGTTGTATTAACTATTAAGCTATTTTAGAAACATCGCTATTACGAATTATTTCGGGTTTTGTGTTGCCCGTAACACATTCTTTGTGAATTTTTATTGCAACGATACTTTTGTCGTTTGGGGCATCATACATAAAGTCAAGCATAATGTTTTCCATGATAGACCTAAGTCCTCTTGCGCCCGTTTTTAGCTTGATAGATTTTTTTGCTACTTCTATCAATGCTTCACGGTCAAACTCGAGTTTCACATTATCCATTCCCAAAAGTTTTTGATATTGCTTCACCAAAGCGTTTTTGGGTTCGGTCAAAATTTGAACAAGAGCATTTTCATCCAAGGGTGTAAGTCCCACGATGATAGGCAATCTTCCCACAAATTCGGGTATAAGACCGTATTTTATAAAGTCTTGGGGTTGAGCTTCTTCTACAAGTTTTACAGCGTCAAATTCGCCCGAAGCCCTTATTTCACTGCCAAAACCCAAGGTGCTTTTTTCCATACGCTTTTCAACAATTTTGTCCAATCCAATGAACGCTCCGCCGCAAATAAACAAAATATTGCTTGTGTCAATGGAAATCATTTCTTGTGTCGGGTGCTTTCTTCCGCCTTGAGGTGGAACGTTTGCAACCGTGCTTTCGATGATTTTTAATAAAGCCTGTTGAACGCCTTCGCCGGAAACGTCTCTCGTTATTGAAACATTTTCGGTTTTCTTTGCGATTTTGTCTATTTCGTCGATATAAATAATGCCTTTCTGTGCTTTGTCGATGTCATAATCTGCGTTTTGAATGAGTTTGAGCAAAACATTTTCAACGTCTTCGCCAACATATCCCGCTTCGGTAAGTGTTGTTGCGTCAGCAACAGCAAACGGCACGTTTAGTATACGGGCAAGAGTTTTTGCCAGAAGCGTTTTACCGCAGCCTGTCGGACCGAGCATCAAAATATTGCTCTTGTCGAGTTCTATAGGGTCTTCTTTGCTGGATTTTTTTACTCTTTTATAGTGGTTGTATACCGCAACGGACAATATTCTTTTTGCCGCATCCTGTCCCACAACGTATTCATCAAGTTGTTTTTTGATTTCAGCAGGCGTAGGCAGATTGAAATCCACGTCCTTCTCATCTTTTTTGCGTACCAAAAGCGATTGACATATTTCTACGCATTCGTCGCAAATGTATATTCCGTTAGGTCCCGTAAGCAAAACGTTTACTTTGTCTTCGGGCTTACCGCAAAAAGAACAAATTTCTTTTTCCACTCTTTTAACTACTCCTTGTCTTTGTTTTTTCTCGGAATATAAACCTTGTCAATAAGCCCGTATTTTTGGGCTTCTTCCGCACTCATAAAAAAGTCTCTGTCTGTGTCATTTTCAACTTTTTTTAGCGGTTGTGATGTGTTTTCCGATAAAATTCTATTTAGTTTCTTTTTTGTTTTCAGTAACTGCTGGGTCTGAATTTCTATATCGCTAGCTTGACCTTGAGCGCCGCCTAAGGGCTGGTGAATCATTATTTCACTGTTAGCCAAAGCATAACGTTTGCCTTTTGCGCCCGATGAAAGCAAAAACGCACCCATGCTAGCTGCAAGCCCAACACAAATTGTTGCCACATCACATTTAATATATTGCATTGTGTCATAAATTGCCATTCCTGCCGAGACGCTTCCGCCAGGACTGTTGATGTACAAATTTATATCTTTGTCGGGGTCTTTGCCTTCGAGATAAATAAGTTGTGCTACGATACTGTTTGCGGCGTCGTCGGTTACTTCGCCTGTCAAAAATATTATTCTGTCCTCCAACATACGGGAATAAATATCAT
>DAOPIV010000005.1:0-22618 GCA_035399325.1 Clostridia bacterium
AATATTTTTTCCGCAGCAAAAGCATATGCATTCAGCTGAGCGGAATAATTCTGTTTTATGTATTCGGGACGGGACGTATATTTGAAATCTATTATTGTTGCAACACCGTCTTTTAAAACCATCATATCTATAACGCCCTGCAAGACTGTTTTTTCGCTTACGTCGCTTTGTTTATAAAGCTCGGCGTAAGGTACTTTCAACATAAAGGGTATTTCGTGATACACTTCTCCGTCCAATATTTTTTGCAGATCTTTATTGTTGATACCGTCAAAGATTTTTTCGGGCGAAATCAACTCCGCCACGGTTTTTGAAAAAATACCTTTATGCACAAATTCGTCAATTTTTTGTTTGATTTGCTCAATATTTTCATTAAATGTAAGCGTTTCAAAAATTTTGTGATACGCCGTGCCGACAAGTGCCGCATCGTCTTCGGCTTTTACCAACCATTTTGTGTATTGGTTTTCATCAGTTTCGCTCGCCGCTTCGGTTTCTTCACGTATTTGTGAAGCGGAAATTTTTAATGGGGTTTGGATTGCAGCAGCATATGGATAACTGTAATCAAAAGACTCAAGGACAAATTTTTCGTCGCTAGATTGTTGAATGTTTTGAGATACCGTTGCGGCGGCAAGGTTTTTGAAATCTTTTTCGTTTTGTTCAAAACAAATTTGATTTCCGCAAGCCAACCAGTCTGAAAAACTGTCTCCCATTTCTGCTGCAGGCGGTTTTTTACCTTTTTTATTTTCAATAAGAATTAGCGAATATTTTGCTCTTGTCAGCAAAACATAAAGCAACCTCATTTTTTCTTCTTTTTCTTTACGCTTTTTTTTGAGGTCTATTGCCATATGGGACAAAGTCGGGTGTATAGATTTATTTGAAAAATCGTAGTATTTCATCCCAAGTCCCATATCTCTGTCTATTTGAACGCTACTTTCAGCACCCCTTTCTTGATAAAAATTTTTGTCCAAATTCGGTGAAACGACAATCGGGTATTCCAATCCCTTACTTTTGTGAATCGTTGTGAGCGTGACAGAATCTGTAAAATCTGGAGCGGATATGGGCGAGGTTTTACCTTCATCTAAAAATCGTAAATATTTATCAATGCTAACGCTATAAGATTTGTCCTTAATCGCAAAAAGCATATTGGTGAGTTTTTCGTATCTTATTTTGCCGTTCGGCAGACCTTTAACATAAACTAAATAGCTTTGCCCATTAAATTTTGTATCAGTCACAAGCATATGCATTAACTCTTCAACAGTAAGACTGTATGAATATTTTCTGTATGTGTCGATGAGTTTTAAGAGCTTTAATGCCTTTATTGACAATTCATCATTGTTTTTCGCAACATATTTTGTAAAATTGTCTATAAAAGTTTTTTGTTTTGAATATATTTTAATTTTCGTCAAGTCGTCCTGATTAAATCCGCCAAAGAAAGACAAGGCTGTGCCGCATATGTATATATCGTTCAAAGGATTATCTAAAACTCTCAAAAAGTTTATGACGTCCAAACATTCTTTCGCCATAAGGTCATCGTCAAAAACCGCTTTTACGGGAATATCTCTGCTTTTTAACGCATTGTAAATAGCTTTTGACTCTTTTTTCATGTCACGGCAAAGCACGGCAATGTCGCCGTATCCTATGACTTTCATTTCTCCGTTTATGATATAGTTCAAGCCGATAAGCTTTGTTATTTTTTCCGCTATTCTATCTGCGACAAGAAGTTTTTTGTCTTCGGTTTCTTCACATTTACTTATGTCATATTTTTCGCCAATCTCATTTACAACGGGATTTATCTCTATTGTTTCCACGGTAATCGGTGGAAATGCTGAAATTGTTTGGTTTTTGCCTGTTAGCAAAGCACTGTTTAAGTAATCTACTTTGCCGAAACCGTTCGTCATAATAGCTGAAAAGACGGAATTTATGTAGTCCAATATGCGTGTGTCCGAGCGAAAGTTGTCGTTAAGATTTATTACCACGCTGTCGTTTTTATCGACATATTCTGCGATTTTGTCTACAAAAATATCGGGGTTGGTTTCACGGAAGCCGTATATGCTTTGTTTTACGTCGCCTACCAAAAACAGGTTCCGTTCTCCGCTAAGCTTTGATATTATAGCTTCTTGCACAGAATTGATATCTTGATATTCGTCCACAAAAATGTATTTATATTTCTCTTTAATCTCGGCTTGGATTTTTTCGTCATTTAAAACCGTAAGGGTATATCTTTCGAGGTCGGAAAAATCCAATGCGCCTTTTTCTTTCTTTTCCGCCGTGTATGCAATCTCAAATTTCTTTGTTAGTTCAATAAGCTTGTCAATAAAAGGCAAAGTTTCTTTTGTGTTTTCAACAAGTTTTTCGTATCCGTATTCTGAAATCAACTCTGCGTATTCTTTACGCCATTTGTTTGCCTTGTCCCTTGTCTTTTCTATTTCGACAATTTCACTCTCGGCTTCTTCGGGATCTACAGAAAGATTTTCCGCCAAAAAAGTTTTTTTCGTGAACTTTATGTCAAAGCTTTCCGACAAGCGTTCAAGGTTGTTTTTCAAATCGTTTTGCTCGCTTAACTGGTAATACGACGAGTGTTCTACAAGATACTTTGCAAGCTTGTTTGCGCCGACATTTTTCGCCCAGCGGGATTTGAGTTCAAAATATGTAGAGTAGGCATTGCTGTGCGTTACAATGCTTTGATTTATCATTTTTTCAAATATATTATTTTTTCCAAACGCTAAATAGTTTTCCCGAGTTTTTTCATATGTTTCAAAAAAATTCTCAACGCATCTGGAAAGTTCAAAAATCCGTAAAACTATTTTTTTCAGCGACTCGTCTGTGCGTTTTTGATGGAATATCGATGTTAGTTTTCCAAAAATTTCGTCGTCGGTTGAGTAATACTCCGAAAAAACCGTGTCCATCGTTTTGTCTTTTAATCCATCGGACAACATGGAATCGAGTATGGAATACGATGGATCTATGTCCGCAGCATAAAAATATTCTCGCAGCAAATCCGAACAAAAGCTGTGTAATGTCGATATAGCGCAAGTGTCAAGCTTTTCCAGCTGTTCGTATATATACGGGTCCGATGCTTTGTCGTTTAAGCTTCTACGTAATTTTTCTTTCATTTGATTTGCCGCCGCAATGGTAAAAGTAACGACAACGACTTCGTCAAGCGAGACCTTTTTTGTTTCAACGAGCCTTATTATGCGTTCTATCATAACGGTGGTTTTGCCAGTGCCTGCCGAAGCCGATACAAGCAAATTTTTATCTTGCGTTTCTATCGCTTTTTGTTGTTCTGCCGTAAATTTCATTTTGTCACCTCTACGATAGTATCAGCGTTTGCTTTTGTTATTTTTCTTGGCGTAACTTCAAAAATATCATTTGCTCCGCAAATGCTTGCGTAATCGCAGTACGAGCACACTCCGTCATAAGGCAATGTTTTTATAAATCCCTGTTGCAGAAGTTCGCCTGCTTTTGCTATGCAATATACGGCATAATCTATTTGCGCATCAAGTTGCTCTTGTGTAACAAGATTGCTGCCTCTGCTGCTGGGTTCGCCATTTTTATTTATTGACACATTTAGACGCTTGCTTTTGTTTTCCGGTGAAATCGTCGTATCAATATCTTTCAGCACTTCGCCGCTTTTTAAGGTTCGTCCGATATAAGAATATGTTTTTTCTTGTGAGTCGGGCGAAACGAATTTGTCATGAAGCATAAAATAATAAAACCCCACAGGCATAAATCCAAAATTTTGCATCACTGCCTTTGTGTATACAAGCAATTGCAGTTTTCTGCCTGCGTAAAGCGAATTTTCATTGTATTCCGCATTTCCGCTTTTGTAATCGATGATTATACATTGATTTTTTTGCGGCATAATATCAATTCTATCGATTATTCCGTGCAATTTAACCGTCTCTCCGCCTGCGGGTATTTCTATTGCGTTAAACGCAGAGTCCTTAAAACCAAACCGCATTTCCGCTTTGAAATTTACAAAATGGCTTTGCTGCAACTGGTCATTTACGAGCCTGCACATTTTGACTGCTTCGGTTTTTAACAGTTTTAACAAATGCTTGTTTTTTGCGTCTTTTGCTATTCCTTGATAATAATCGGCAGAAATAACCTGTTCAAAATATTTTTCAGCTTTTGTTTTAGTTTCTTGGGGTGTTTCTTTTTTCGCCTCGCCGATGTATTTTTCCAGCACCCCGTGCAAAATACTGCCATAGTCATTCGGCTTTAGTTCCGCTGTTTCACGAGGGTTTATTTCCAGCCCGTAATGCAAAAAATGTTTGTATGGGCATGCGTAAAAATCTTCAATTTTTGAAACAGAAACGGCGTCTGCGTTAAAAAATAGCTCTTTCCCATTTCTTATATTTTTTACTGTGCAGTCTTCAGAAAAGACTTTTTCCATTTCTTTTCCAAGCAATTTTTCTTTTATCGTATAATACTCGTCTTTTATCGGTCTTTTGTCAAAAACATTTCTTTTGTTTAATATTGTTTGACTAAGCGCACTTTTTTTGGTAAAAACGTTTTCCATAATATCGGAAACAATCGGGTACTCCGATATTCCGTCAAGCGTAAACAATTTTTGTATCTGCAAAACGAAATCTGCGGGCGAAACCGATGTTACTGTGTTGTCTACAAGTACGCTTTCACGGCACGAAACATATAGACTTAGCGACGGCTCGGTCAAAAGTTGGAAAACATTAAATCTCTCTCTTTTGTTTTCCAACCTCATTTTTTGGTCGAGCGTAATGCCGCACTTGCTCAATACATCCATATTTTTGTCGGTGATTAACTTTGTGTCTTTTTTTATGATAGGCATTGCCGTTTGATTTGCGCCCAAAATACAGAGTTTTTTTATATCGTGTTTTTTGGATTTTGCCATATTTGTGATTACAACGCAGTCGTTATATAAAGGTAAAACTGATACCCTCATACCTTTTAAGCCCGTTGTCAAAATTTTTAAAAATCCATCTATGTCACAATGTTTATCGCCGAGTATATTCAATAGCGTTTGCAAAAGATCTTCAAATTTCTTTGCTACCTGCTCGCTTACTTTGGCATAACGGGGCAAAAGCTCTTTTTGTTCTTCCGTAAAATCGCCTAGCTTTGCGTTAAGTTCGCTTTTTGCAATAAAATCTTTTGTGACCGCAACGTAATCTGTTACCGTTTTTGCGTTTTCAATATTTACAAGATTTATTGTTCCATAAAGCTTTTGTCTGACTTTTTCTACCGTATCAAAACCGACGTCCTTGCTCCCCAGCGTAAATTTTTCGTAGTCGTAACCGGCGTTATATTTCAGACAGTAATTTTCAAAATAAAATATTTCATCACCTTGTAAGAAAAACGGATTTTTAACAAAACTCAATACATTCTCGAGTTTATTGTTGTTTTTCCGCATTAAAAAATAATCCGTTATAAATCTGACATAGGGATGATTGACAAGCCCCGACTGTGTGTCGGCAAAAAACGGAATATCGTACTCCGCAAAAATACGCTCAATACTTTGGCGGTAACTTTCCGCATCACTGGCAACGACAAAATAATCCCCGTACCGACTGCCCTTGCGTACTCCGTCGGTTATGTATCTCGCCAAGTTTTCCACTTCTGTGTTTATATTTTCGGTCTGAGTGAGCGTTAACTGGTGGGGCAAAATTTTTGCGGGCGCAGGCTTTTCGTATGTATACAAATATTCGGATATTTGCCTTGATAACAAATTGTCACTAATATGGTAATTTGTTTTTACTTCATATTTTTCGCCCGATTTTTTTGCAATGTCAGTAAGTAATGGCAACAAATCGTTTACAAACAAATATTTGTGTTTCTGCTTTTTGCTGTGACAGCAAACCGCCGTAACTCCAGCAGAATGTTTAAGAAGTTCGGCAATAACTGCCTGTTCTTGAAAAGAGAAATTGTCAAAATCATATATGTAAAAGAAACTGTTTTTTATGTTTTTGTCATTTGAAACGGCTTTGATTAGCTCTTCCATCTTGCTTGCGGAATCAACAAAATTTTTTTCACTCAAAAAATTTTCGTATGCGTCGTAAAGCAACTTTAGGTCATGCATTTTTGGACGAATATTTTGGGGCAAAATTTCCAAATTTATGTCATCGGGTCGCACTCTGGCGTACTTGAACTGGCATATGGTTTCATATGCGTTTTCGATAAATCCGTCGCTGTCGAAACCTTTTTTGTAACAAACATATTTTTCTTTATTTTCGTCCACCAAAGTAGATAGTGTCATCAAAGCGGCTTGTTTTGTCAAATAATTGAAATGCGGCAAAATTTCCGCGCCAAACCGTCTTAGAGTCAGCACTCTGATATTAAAACTTCCGCCTATCGTATCCAGCATCTGATTTTCCGCCGTCATAGAAACTCTGTCAGGTACGATTACGATATGTTTATGTATTAAATCTTTTGTATCTACTTGCTGTAACGCTTTATAAACATATCGGCTTCCGTCGCTGTAGGTGTTTGTCGCATATATTTTGAACATAATTTTCCCCGCTAATAAATTTAATTTATTATACACCAAAACCGACTTCATTTTCAATAGTAAACCGCCTTGCCCAAAAAATACGGGTTTTTTGTTTGTATTTTTTCGCTTATGTGGTATACTTTACATTAATCACAAATTTAAGGAAAATTTTATGAAAAAATTTATAGCTTTATTAACTACAATAATACTTTCGCTGTTTGTTTTGACAGCTTGTACCACCGCAGTCCCGACACGCTCTATTCGCTGGGATTTGACTAGCGGCGAGACTCTGACCTATGATATAAGACTTGTCAACACCCTTAACTATATAGAAACAACTGACGAAGGCGCATCCAGCGTAACGGCAGATATAGATTTGCTAGACCCTGCATCTGCAGACCAAGTCAAACCGCTTAGCGCAAGCGGCACATACACAACCACCATTGCACAAAACGGGAGCGACAAAATCGGCATAGTAACAACCGAGTTAAATTTAGTTGAGATTTACGATATTGCTTTTTTTGACCAAACGACAATCGCAACGCTTCGCCAAAAAGGTATGGTGGACGAAACACAAACAGATGCCGATAGTATCGCAATTATTACCCATATTACAGCGGAATGTATTTTTAACAATCCTTCATTATCTCCCATCTCTTCCGAAAAGACCGTTAGCGGCATATATGTGGGAAAAGAAAGAATTGCAATAAACGATTATGTAATATCTTGCGATTATGAAAGCGGGGTATGCAATATTGTTTTCACCGACAATATAACGTCTACAAACAGTTTTACAAAATCTCTAAAAATTAAAGAATCCGAATATTTTGACAATGAAATGCTATTTTATGTCATACGAGCTTACGATACCGCAGAAACTACCGAAAAAATGACTATATATGTTGTGGATCCGCTCATATCTCAATCCATTGTCGCAATATCATTCCAGTCCCAAGCCTACACGACACATTTTAAAGACAACAAGCAAATGGACACTTCTCTTTATTATGTAACAACCGCTACAGCTTTTGGGTTTGAATTTAGCGTGACGCCAAACGAAGAACCATTGTTTATCGGCGGCGCACCCAGAGCTACGAATAAAATTGTTAAAATTCAGCAAGGCTATTTAGTTTTCACTTTGAATGACGCCGACCTACAGGCATCGTTCGACAGCATTGCCGCAAATCAAGACTAAACCAAAATTTTTAATAACAAAAAAGTCTTTCTTTATGAAAGACTTTTTCTTTTTGTTTTAAAATATTTCACGATGATTTCCGAACATTCTTTTTCTTCAATTCCGCCGACACACTCCGTTGTGTGGTTTAGCCGAAAGTTTTGCGGAATGTCTATCACCGAACCGCAACAGCCCGCTTGTACGTCAAATGCTCCAAAAACAATTTTGTCTATTCTGGCATTTACCGCAGCTCCCGCACACATCGCACAAGGCTCCAATGTAACGTACAAAGTTGAGCCGTTAAGTCTCCAGTCGCCTATAGCCTTGCACGCTTTTTTTATTGCGACGATTTCCGCATGCTCCGTTGCGTCTTTACTTTTGTTGCGTTTGTTGCGTCCTCGTGCGATAATTTTGCCGTTATTTACAATCACCGCACCCACAGGCACTTCATTTTCGTCATATGCCCTTTTTGCTTGGAGCAAGGCTTGTGTCATAAAATATTCGTCTGTATTAAAATTTGAGTTTTTCATTTATTTCTTTCAAAAATTCTTCGTCCAGCTTCAAAACTTTTCTATCGTATGTCATAATACCGTTTACTTCGTCTTCCACGTCTGATAGCTGAGTGTATATAGTACCCGTGAGTCCTTCCTGTATTTTTGGAATAATTTGGTTTTCATACAAATCTTTATATGCTTCTTGAAATTCTTTACGATCGCTAAATATTTTGTAACCGAAAGTTTTTCTCGTGTTAAAACAATGCTCGTCTTCTTTTAGACTATATCCGCCAAATTCTGACAGCAAAATTGGACGCTCGTCGTCAACAGTCGGAACAGGTTTGAAATAAATATGAATACTTTTAAAGTCGCCGCCGCCTTGGTCGTGCCAGCCGCTAGCGTGGTCGACTAAACGCTGCTTATCGTGATTTTTTGTCCAACGTGCAATACGGCAAGAGTCAAACTGTCCCCACCCTTCGTTGAACGGTGTCCATATCGCAAGAGAAACTACATTTTTCAACAAATTTAACATTCTGTGATACTCGGACAAAAATAGTTTTCTTGATTTTGCACTGCGTCTGCCAAAAAGACAATATTTTTGGTCACTAAGATTTCCACCCAAAAAAGGAATGATTTGGGTTACAAATGGATTGTACTTCACTCCGCCGCTAGGCATATCTTGTATTACAAGCATTCCCAGTCTGTCACAATGGTAGTACCACCTAAGCGGTTCTATTTTTATGTGTTTTCTTAGCGTGTTATAGCCAAGCTCTTTTGTTTTTTTTATGTCATAAATCAACGCTTCATCAGACGGAGCGGTATACATTCCGTCCGACCAATAACCTTGGTCCAGCAATCCGTTGATAAAATATGGTTTGTTGTTTAACATAAAACATTTTTTGCCGTTATGCTCTCCAACAGAAAATTTACGCATACCAAAGTAGCTTTCGATTTTGTCCGTATCACATTCCAAAATAACTTTGTAAAGATATGGATCGTCCGGAGTCCATTCGTTGAATTCGGGTAAATTTACAGTTTCCGTGTCTGCGCATACACCTGACGCAATTTTTTTATCTGATGCGTCGTAAATGTAATATTTCAAATTTTTTAGGTTTCCGACTTTTTCAACCGCAAAGGTAACCGTACCGTTGTCGTAATCGGGTATTATTTTCAAATCTTTGACATATTGCGGATTGACACTTTCAAGCCAAACGGTTTGCCAGATACCGCTTTGGGGCGTATACCAAATACCGCCACGATGTGTTGTTTGTTTACCTCGTGTGTAATAGGATCTGTCTGTATAATCTTTTACAACCACATTCAAGTAATTTTTTCCGTAACGCAGCCTGCCCGTTAGTTCCACCGTAAAAGGGTAGTATCCGCCGCTATTGGAGCCGATTTTTTCGCCATTTAGATAAACCACGCAAAACATATCTACTGCGCCAAAGTTCAGCAAAATTCTGCCTTTGTCAAATTTATTGGGGAGAACAAATATTTTGCGGTAGTGCAAAAATTCGTCAGCTTTTATTTTTCTATTTATTTGTGACAGTGGACTTTCGGGACTGAACGGAACCAAAATTTTACCGTCGAAATTATCGGGTATTTTTCTTGATTTTGTGACGGCAAAATCCCACTCGCCGTTTAGACACAAGTAGCTGTCTCTTTTTAATTGCGGTCGGGGATATTCGTTCAGGATGTTCGATTTATCGAGTGTTTCACCCCATATTGTCGATAAATTTTGATATCTCATATTCCGCTCCTTTTTTTCTAATTATACCATACCAACTATGTGCCTTACAAGATATTGCCGCATAAAATTAAAGGCGGCTTTTTCTAGCCGTCTCCATTTTCGTTTTCTGCGTTAGTCTCGATATTTTCTGTGCTTTCGTCCGTCCCTTTCTCATTTTCACCAAATTCATTTTTGCCGCTTCTGCTTTCCCAAGGACCTTCTTGCATTACTTCTTTTATTTTTTCAAGTTTTTCGCCGTCCGTTTTCTCTGGTATGTCCTTAATGTCTTTTTCATCATATATCGGCTCTATAGCGTCATGTATATACTGTTTGGAACATCCACGCTTTTCTTTTAGATTTTTCGCTTGAGCCTGCGCTCTCTTTAAGTCCGCAACATATTTTGTTTTTAAATTTTTCACTATAAAATCTATGGAATTAAACCGTACTCCAAGTCCATTATAAAAACTGTCCGCTATCATACACCGCAAGGTGTCGACGCTCTCTTCCACGTCGTTTCCCGTAATACCGACCGTTACTCTTAGATTAAATCCGTATTTGTCGTCTTGGCGAATATGGATTTTTTTAACATAAATACCTTTTATTTTTCTTCCCTCGTTAATTACGAGGCGTCTAATAACTTTTGCCGTTGTCATTGTTTTTGATTCCGCATCGGAAAAAAGCAGGAGACGTTTTAGCGCTCCGCTACTTGTGAATGTGGCTACAAGTATATATACGCTTAAAAGCACAAACAAAACTGTCAGTATTCCCAAAAGTATTTTTACTAAGCTGTTGTCAAACAATCCAACTTCTAATACTCCCAGTGGAATAAAAATAACAAAAAGCACAAATATTGCGCCTATGCTTATTTGGGCGACAATTGCTATTTTTTCAAAACTTCTTTTCATAAAATTATTATCGGTTTTTTTGAATAAAAAAATTCCACGATTTTTATATCGTGGAATTTTTGTCGTCATTTTTTTTAAACCGGTAAAACTGTGTTGTTGCTATTGTTGTTGCTTTCTTCTTTTTCTTTTTTGGATTTTCTCTCAAGTTCTTCTTCTTTTTTGTTTATGAACTCAATTACTTTTTCATAGCTTTCGCCGTTTACTATCATCTCAACTTCTTCGTGATAAATAGTTTCTTTTTCCAAAAGCACTCTCGCCATTGTCTGCAACGCTGACATTTTTTCAGTAAGAATTTTTGTAGCCTGTTTATGGCAGTCGTCAATGATCTTGCGTTTTTCCTCGTCTATTATCGCCGACATTTCTTCTGAATAAGTATGCTGTGTCTGATAATATTTTCCGACGAAAATCTCTCCTTCGCTTCCATAAAACAGTGGTCCAAGTCTATCACTCATACCCCATTCGGTTACCATTTGATGGGCAATTTTTGTTACCTGTTTGATGTCGGCAGACGCACCGCTGCTTATGTTGTTGCTCGTTAATTCTTCCGCAACTCTGCCGCCAAGCGACATTGTGATAGTTTCGAGCAATTTTGATTTTGTTATATGACTGTTGTCATTGTCGGGGCGGGTAAGGGTGTATCCTGCCGCAAGTCCACGAGGGATTATTGTTACTTCTTGAACAGAATCACAATATTTCAATGATTCTGCCAAGATAGCGTGTCCGGACTCGTGAAAGGCTGTTATTCTTTTATCGGGTTCGGTAACAAGCTTGGATTTTTTGCTCGGTCCCATAATAATTTTGTTTATGCCTTCGGTAATATCATTCATAGTAATAAAATTACGACGGGCACGTGTTGCCAAGATTGCCGCTTCGTTGAGAAGGTTTTCCAAATCCGCACCGGAAAATCCTGCCGTTATGCGAGCGATGATTTTGAAATCCGTTCCGGGTCCAAGATGTTTGTTTCTTGCGTGTACTTTAAGTATAGCTTCACGCCCACGGACGTCAGGCATATTTACATATATTTGTCTGTCAAATCTGCCCGGTCTTATCAATGCGGGGTCAAGTACGTCGGAGCGGTTTGTCGCCGCCATAATAATTATACCTGTATTGGTTTCGAATCCGTCCATCTCAACAAGGAGTTGGTTTAACGTTTGTTCTCTTTCGTCGTTGCCGCCGCCCAAGCCTGCGCCTCTTTGGCGTCCGACTGCGTCTATCTCGTCAATAAAGACAATGCAGGGTGTGTTGCGTTTTGCCGTTTCAAACATATCTCTAACTCTGCTTGCGCCTACGCCTACATACATTTCCACGAAATCGCTGCCCGTGATAGAAAAGAACGGAACGCCCGCTTCGCCAGCCACTGCTTTTGCAAATAGGGTTTTGCCTGTGCCCGGAGGTCCTACAAGCAAAATGCCGTGCGGTATGCGTGCGCCCATTTCGGTATAACGTTTCGGACTTTTTAGAAAATCAATAATCTCGACAAGCTCTTCTTTTTCTTCTTCAGCCCCTGCAACATCAGCAAAGCGTACTTTTACGTTTTGAATAACACGGGCTTTGCTTTTTGCAAACATCATATTTTGATTGTTTTGTTTGCCTACATATTTGAGTAAAATGAATACTAATAATGCGCAAACTCCTAAAATAATTGCGGGAGAAATTAATGCTTTCCAGGCGTCTGCGTCTAAATCGGAATAGGTGATGTCAACGCTCAAATCAAGTCGGTTCATTATGTCTGCAACATCTGCTTGAAACTGTTCTCTGCTGGGAGCTACCGACGAAATGTCATAATATACCGCCGTATTTATCGGTGCATTTTGTAATATATTTGTTTGATAATTTTCACTGTTTTTTCTTACCGCTCTGATTGTGCACGAACCATCGTAATATACGGAATATAGTTTGTCTTCTTGCAGCTCATCCAAAAAATCGTAGTAAGTTACGATTTCTTTTTGGGTGTTTCCGAATACTTGCCACAAAATCACAATAGCAACTATAACTACGACTATTGTTAATAACGTGCCCATCCAATTTCTTTTCTTGTTTTCCAATTATGTCTCCTCTGCCGAACTCATGGCTCTATTTTTTTAGGTTTTTTGATAAACCGTTTGTGCGTTATATGGTGTTTAGTTTATCATAATAAATTTTTAGTGTCAATGCGTTTGAATTTCAGTTCGGCAAAGTTTCACAAAACTTTCATTCAGTCAAAATATGGTTTTCAACTATCATGCCGTTATAGCCTCGGCAATCACTTTTGACATATGCTCAAGCAATTTTTCTCTGTCATATGACGTCACGTAAAAATCTTTTAATCCTTTGATTCCAATAATTCCAAGTATGGAAAAATCACCGATATTAGGCAAATTTTTGTTTGTTGCCGCACCAGGAGTTGTGCCTCCCTCCAATATTTGAACAGAGCCGATTTCCGTCGTTTCTCCGACGGCAGCGTCGATTACCACAACTTTTTTATCAGGATGCAGTAGCTTTATTACTTTGTACGCTTTTAATAAATTTAACGCATTTATATTGTTACCCATATAACCGTACACGAAAATAGGTTTTTTCTCTTGCTCCATAAGCATATTACCGACACGGGGACCAAGACTGTCGCTAAGTATATGCTCTGTGCCAATACACATATACACGCACTCATCGCAGGGTGGCAACGAACGAGCAATAATCTCCGTAGCGTTTTCTCTGCCCAAAACATTAAATTGCATTTACGATACTCCTTTTGTCGCTTGAACTACAAGCGGATTTTGTTTTTAAGTATTGACACATTATCAAAAAACATTACGCTTTAATTTATAGCGAACATTGTTCATTATTTACATTTTGAATTTTTTTTATATTATATACTTTTGTAAATTTTATGAAAATGTATAGTTATGATTTATTTATAAAGAATATTATGCAAGGCGGATACATACGCTTACACTTGGCTAAACTGATACGCACAACCAAACTTTTGGTTTCAAACATCTTTTCGTCTTTGTGTGTTTGATAAAAAATGTATTTTATTTGAGCTAGACTTCGACGATTGTTTTGTTTTATACCAAACGCTTTGAGACAGAATTTTATTTTATCATTAAAAATTTCTCGAACTTATGCAGCCGTCACTATTTTTTCCGTCAAAATGCGTCTGGTGCATTATTAATCACATTGCTAAAATTCGACTTTCTATAAATAAAATTAATGCGAATCGTATTTTAAGTAAGCAGCTTTTGTTAAATGCTTACTTCATATTTAAGTAAGTGTTTTCTGATAATTTAACTTATCTTGTTTCACGTGGAACATTAAAGCAAGGTGGTTTTGGTTGACACAAAATGTTTCACGTGGAACAACATTGAAGTATTCAATAAAGGCGGAGTGTTTGGTAACTTCCAAAGCATACGATTTTTCGTATGGGATTTGGAGATGTATCAAAGAAAAACAGACAAAAAGACTTGCCATCTGAATCAAAACAATATACGCAGTTTTACTTTGATATTGATTTCAGCCCCGCTGCTAAAAATACTTCACTAGGGATAGTGTGTCTTAAAAAAATATATTACTACGAGCATCCTGATTTGTTGCTGAGAAAAAATCTGCTCTAAGGGTTGCGTACTATTGAATAATACGAAAACAAAAAAATAAAGCCCGTCAACTTCTGACGAGCTTTGCTTATTCTATTTGTGTCCTAAAAAAATTTTACAGCGATATAAGGCTCAGTAACCAATTGCCAATAAAGTTATTTGAGTAAATCCCTTTAAGAATTACGCCCTGATATATTTGCTGATAAAGCGTTTCTTGAACGCCTGGCAAAATCTCCGGCGGCACTATGGTGAGCAATGCGATGATTGCCGCAAAGACAGTGTAAAGGATTCCTAACGATAACACCAACCCCAAAATTTTGTCAATCGCTTTAATGACTTTCAATTTGTCAATGAGCGACTTGAAAAGTTTTTGCAATAAAATCAAAACGATTTTCACTAACAAAACCAAAATTGAGAAAACAATAATAAGGGCGAGTATATAACCTAGACTGTCGCCAACCCAAGTATAAAGCGGCGCAAACAAAGGTATGATTGCATCTGTCAGAGGCTTGCAAACAAAGAAGGCTATCACTAAAGATGCGATAAATCCTACAAAGCCGAATATCTGAGCAACAAAACCCTTTGCGATACCGACGATAAGACATATCAATGCAAGCCCTGCAAACACCACATCGCCATATGTAAAAATGCCTAATAACATAATTTTCCTCCTCAAACTTTAAAAATGAACACCGTTCGTTTATATTTATATTATAACTTTTTGTTTTTTATTGTTATTTATTAAAACTTTTTTTCCATCCATTTTTCAACCATTGCACAGATTCGGTCAAGGTCGTCTTTAGTATAATAATCAATATTTATTCTGCCCTTTCTCGCATTGCCCACTGCTGAAACTTTGGTCGCAAATGCTCTCTGCATATTTTCGACAAGGTCTTTTAGTTCTATACTCGGTTGTTCAACGACTTTTTCAACTTGCTGTTTTGGATTCAGAAAATCTCTTACGGCTTTTTCTATCTCTCTAACATTCATTTTATTGTCGCTTGCTTTAAGGGCTAGTTTAAGCTGATCCTCGTGCTTTGGTACAACAACCAAAGCTCTGGCATGTCCTGCCGAAAGTCTTCCTTGCTCAATAAGAGAAATAACTTGCTCGTCCAAAGACAAAAGTCGAAGCGTGTTTGCTATTGCGGAACGGGATTTGCCGAGCCTGTCCGCCGCTGACTCTTGGGTCATATTAAATTCTTCCATCAACTGTTTGATGGCCCTTGCGGCTTCAACAGGATTAAGGTCGTCACGTTGTAAATTTTCAACCAGCGAGATTTCCCTTATTTGCTGCGGCGTGTATTTTCTTACGATTGCGGGAATGGTTTTTCTACCAGCAATTTTTGAAGCTCGGAAACGACGCTCACCCGCAATTATCATATATCTTGCGCCTATTTGCGTTACTATAATGGGCTGAATAACGCCGTGCTGAGTAATACTGTCAGCTAATTCCTGCAATTTTTCTTGGTCAAAATTTTTGCGTGGTTGTTCGTAATTTGGGTCTATATCGGTCAATACAATCTCTGTGGGTTTTTCTCCATCCGTTTTTTGTCCCGGTTTTTGCTCGATTTCAACTTCGTTCATTCCAAGCAAAGATGCAAAACCACGTCCCAGACCTTTGTTGTTTTGTGCCATTATGATTTTTCCTCTCTTGCTATAAAATCTTTTGCAAGCATTTCGTATGCCACTGCTCCCGATGAGTGCGGAGCATGCTCGGATACGGGTATGCCAAAACTCGGCGCTTCGACAAGTTTGATATTTCTCGGGACCGGTATAGGATATACTTTCTCGCCAAAATATTTTTGTATCTCTTCGGTGACTTGCTTGCTCATTATTGAACGGTTGTCGTACATTGTTAGAATAACACCGTTTATTTTTATATCAGGATTTAGTCTCTGTTTTACAATTTTAATTGTGTTCATAAGTTGGCTAAGCCCTTCTAGTGCAAAAAACTCGCTTTGTATAGGTATCAAAACACTGTCGCATGCAGTAAGAGCGTTTAGGGTAATAAGTCCAAGCGAAGGCGGACAATCAATAAAAATATAATCATAAAGATTTTTTAGCGGCGCTATTACATTTTTCAAAACATACTCACGCTTTGGAGTCGTGACTAAATCGATTTCTGCTGCTGCTAAATCTATGTTTGAAGGAATAATATGTAAGCCTTTATGTTCCGTTGTGACGACAACGTCGTCCAAAGAACATTCGCCCGAAATCAAATTGTAAACGGTATTAGAAAGATTATTTTTCTCGATGCCAAAACCGCTTGTTGTGTTGCCTTGGGGGTCAAAATCTATGATAAGCACAGTCCTGTCCAGTTTGGCAACGTAACTGGCAAGATTGATAGCGGTGGTCGTTTTGCCTACCCCGCCTTTTTGATTGGAAAACGCAATCACTCTGCCCATACGCATTTTACCTCCTAACAAAATATAATAATATCATAAAGAAAAATAGATTACAAGCTATTTTTTCCCCAGCCCGCCTTTGTTACAAAGGATCTAAACGTGGTTTGTTTGCTTTTCTGGGGTATTTTATGTCCGTATGTGCTTTTTTTGTAAAAACAAAAATTGCTCTATTGTCACCGTTTGGCAGTGTAAAAAATCTCTGTTCACTTTGTTCCATTGACAAAATTTTTTGAGCGTTATTCGATAATGCTAAGTCTTCTTTCGGAGTTTTGTAAAATACTGCGTTGCCGCCGATTTTTAGTAAAGGTGCAGCGTATTCCAAAAGAGTAGACAAGGGCGCAACCGCCCGAACAACCGTAGCGTCAAAATAGTCTCGGATTTGATAGTCTTCCGCTCTGGTACAAACCGCATCAGCATTGATATTGAGTGTTTTTATAATTTCTTTTAAAAAGATAATTTTTTTATTTATGCTGTCTAATAAAACAAATTTTAAGTCTGGGCGGATAATAGCGAGCGGTACTGACGGGAATCCGCCGCCGCTGCCTATGTCACAGACGACCGCATTTTGTTTTAGCGCAAAACTTCCTAAGACACTGTCGGCAAAATGTTTAACATAAACATCTTCCTTTTGTGTTATCGCCGTTAGATTAAATTTTTTGTTCCATTCCACGAGCATATTGTAATAGACTTCAAAAGCTTGATTTTGCTTTTCGCTCATCATTATGCCTGTGTTTAAGTAAATGTACTCTTTAATCATTTTTGTGTTAAATAAACAATTAGTATTTGAATGTCGGCAGGCGACACTCCGCTTATTCTGCCAGCTTGCCCTAAGTTTTGGGGGCGTATTCTTTTCAGCTTTTGTCTTGCTTCTATTCGCAATCCTTTTATATCGTCATAATTTATATCTGTCGGTATAAGCTTGGTTTCAAGCTTGTTTGCCTGCTTAATTTGCACAAGTTGTTTTTCTATATAGCCGCTATATTTTGTGTCGATTTCCACTTGCTCCAATGCTTGTTTTGAAGCATTTTCAAATAGACCGAAGTGTTTTTGTAAATCATATATTGTGATATTTGTGCGTTTAATGCAATCCGCCAAAGTCAGTCCTGCTTTTGGCTGCGTCTCGCCTTTGTCATTAAAAAGTTCATATAATTTTTTTGGTGAATATACGACTTTCATCTGAGCTAGGATTTTTGTGATTTCTTTTTCTTTCGTTAGATATTTTTCGTAACGTTCATCGTTTACCAAACCTATTTCTCTGCCTATTTGCGTTAATCTTATATCGGCGTTGTCTTGTCTGAGTATCAGTCGGTGTTCCGCTCGGCTAGTCATCATTCTGTATGGTTCTTCGGTTGGTTTTGTTGTGATGTCGTCAATAAGTACGCCTATATAACTGTTTTCACGTGTAAGCGTAAAAGGACTAAGGTTGTTAATAAATCTATATGCGTTAATTCCCGCCACAAGTCCTTGTCCTGCCGCTTCTTCATATCCGCTTGTGCCGTTTATTTGCCCAGCGAAAAAAAGTCCTTTGACGTCTTTTGACATTAGTGTTGGCATAAGAGTGGTTGCGTCGATACAATCATATTCGATTGCATAAGCGTCACGCATAATTTCGCAGTCTTCCAGTCCGTCGATAGACCGAAAAATTTGATACTGCACTTCTGCAGGCATACTTGACGAAACGCCTTGAACGTAAAACTCGTTTGTGCCTTCCCCCTCGGGTTCCAAAAAAACCTGATGTTTTTCTTTGTCGGAAAATCTTACCACCTTGTCTTCAATAGAAGGACAATAGCGAGGACCTACTCCTTCAATATCGCCCGTAAACAGCGGTGCAAGATTTTTGTTTTTCAAAATGATTTCTTTTGTGGAAAATGTGGAATACGTCAAAAAACAATCTCTGATTTTGCTAGGCACACTGTCGTGCAAATAAGAAAACGGCGGCATTTCGTCTTCGCCTTCTTGACGAGTCATTTTTTCAAAATTTATGCTTCTTCCGTTAATTCTGGCAGGCGTTCCCGTCTTAAAGCGTCTTGTGCTAAACCCGAGTTTAACTAAACTTTCTGTAAGTTTTGTTGCAGCGGAAAATCCGTTTGGACCGACTTTTTGCGACCATTTTCCAACAATTATTTTTGCATTGAGATAAACCCCCGAGCATATGACGACAGCTTTTGCCGTGTATTTCAAACCCACCCCTGTAGTGACGATAAACCCATTATCCGTTATTTCTATATCGGTGGCTTCACCTTGTCGTAAATCAAGATTTGGTGTGTTTTCCACAACTGCTTTCATATTTGCGTGATAGGCGTATTTGTCGACTTGCGCTCGTGGAGAATATACCGCAGGACCTTTGCCCCGATTGAGCATTCGTAACTGAAGTAAGGATTTATCGGTATTGATGCCCATCTGTCCGCCTAATGCGTCAATCTCTTTTACTATTTGTCCTTTTGCCGTTCCGCCGATGGATGGATTGCACGCACAAAAAGCCACGGTATCAAGATTGGTTGCAAACATAATCGTTTTTGCCCCAAGCCTTGCCGATGCCAATGCGGCTTCGCATCCTGCGTGTCCCGCTCCTATTACAATAATATCGTAATTAAAAATCATTCTTTATTTTCCAAGACAAAACTTTTCATAGATTTTGTCAATTATTTCTTCCGATGCCGTTGTGCCGGTAATAAGTCCGAGCGAATGCCATGCTTGGGAAATATCTACGGTAACGCAGTCAAGCGTCGTTTCATCCGCTGCCGTTATTGCGTGGGCGATTGCAATTTTTGCTTGGTTTACGCAATCTATATGTCTTGCATTTGTAAGTATCAAATCTGCTTGCAATAAATTTCCCACACTGAAAAAATCATACACTTTTTGTTTTAGCTTATCTATATTTGTGCCGTGTAATGCACTAACAAAAATTTCATTCCCTTTTTCTTTTGGCAAAACCGAAAGTCTGTCCATTTTGTTTCGCACAACAATAAGCGGCTTGTCTGTATCGACGGTTATCTCGTCTTCGTCAACCACATTTAAAACTATGTCGGCTTTGTTTATAGAATCATACGTTCTTGCTATTCCCAGATTTTCGATTTCGTCTTCCGTTGCCCTTAGTCCTGCCGTGTCTATAAAATTGAATTTCACATCTTTATATACAAGGCTTTCGCTCAACGTGTCTCTGGTTGTGCCTGCCGTGCTACTTACTATTGCTCTGTCAATGCCCAAAAGCGAATTTAACAAACTGGATTTTCCAACGTTGCTTTTGCCAACTATGGCGATATTTATTCCGCTCGACACCATTCTGCCTGTTTCGGCTGAAAGTAACAGCGAATTCAGTTCATTATAAACCGCTTTGAGTTTATTCTTAATTTCTGATAATGTCGAGATTTCTAAATCTTCTTCGGGGTAATCCAACGCCGCTTCACATTCTGCCAGTATTTCAGTTAACTTGTTTTGAAGATTTACAGTGATTTTGCCAAGTTTATTTTCAAGCAAATTTTCACCTGCAATAAGAGCAAGTTTACTTTCCGCTTCAATCATTTTTATTATGCCCTCGGCGTTTGAAAGGTTTTGTTTGCCGTTAATAAAAGCCGTTTTAGAAAACTCGCCGTTTGCGGCAAGCCTTGCACCCAATGCAATACATTTTTTTATCAATTCCCCCGAGACGCCTGTCCCGCCGTGACAGTGAAATTCCACAATATCTTCGCCCGTATAAGAATGGGGTGAGTCGAAATAAACAATCATTGCTCTGTCGGAAAAACCGTCAAGCGAAAGAGTGCCGACTTTTAATAAATTCGGCTGTTTTGGGAAAGGTTTGAAAATGGTACGGGCAATTTTTTTACTGTCGCTTCCGCTCATTCTTACTACTGCAATAGCGCCCCTTCCTATGGGTGTTGACAAGGCAATAATAGTACTCATATAAAATTTCTCGCTTTTTTGAAAAAGCGTTTATGTTAAAATAATTTACTTATTTTTTAGAAAATTTGAGGGACAAAAATTTTTGTCCCCCGCTTTTAAGTGATTTATCTTCTTCTTTTTTTATCGCTTCTATAAACGAAATTTAAAGTTTTTCTCGGTTGCGGTCTAATTTGTCCGCCTCCTGATATCGGCGATATTACCACGTATCTGTTTGGTTCGTCGCCTTCGCTTTGCGTTGTCACGAGTTTGCTTTCGTGAAGGGCTGTGTGAATTATTCTTCTTTCGTACGGATTCATGGGTTCGAGCTTTACATATTTATGAGTACGCACGACTTTCTTTTCGAGATTTTTTGCAAGCTGTTCGAGAGTCTTTGCTCG
Organism: Clostridia bacterium; assembly: GCA_035399325.1. Taxonomy (GTDB): domain Bacteria; phylum Bacillota; class Clostridia; order Christensenellales; family CAG-314; genus JAQUSX01. The sequence continues at coordinate 21,017 of DAOPIV010000005.1, forward strand.
TTTTGCTCTGTAATCTTCGGCGTCAATAACCACTCGCTTAAAATCTTCTCTGCCGTTATTTACAGCTAAACTTACTAAATATTGCAGAGAATCCAACACTTCGCCACGATAGCCTATTATTGCACCACTGTCCGTTCCGATAAGGTTTAGGCGTACTTCTTTTTCGTCTTCATCCATTTCCACGATATATTGAAACTGCATTTTTTCCAAAACGTCTTCCAAAAAGGTCAAAGCTTTTTGTCCGTCCGTTTGTTTTTGTGTAAGTTCCACTTTGCAATTTTTCAAAAATCCGCCTTCGGAAATCACTTTTACTTCCACTTGGTCTAAGGAAAGTCCAAGACTTTTAAGACCGCTTTGAATGGCGGCGTCGACAGTCTTTCCCGTCGCTTCTATTTTGTTCATTTATATTACCTTACTCCTAATTATCTTTTATAACTCGCCTTAGTTTCCTTGTTTTGATTCTTTTTCTTTTCAACCATAGAATTTACTATTGGCTGAATAATAAAAGTTGTCAAAATGGTGAGCATTGAGTTGCTTACCATGTATACCGCAAAGGCAGCGGTGTAGAAAATTGCGAATGCGCCCATCATAATAGGCATCATAAACATCATCATCTTTGACGATTGTTGAGTCGGATCCGGCGCTTCGTCATTGGATTTTTTTGCCGCTGCCGTTTGTTTTTGCGTAATCCAAGTTGAAAGGAAAGTCAACGCTACCGCCAAGATGGGCAATATTATAAGTCCGTTCCAGCCTGCTTTGATAGAACCATCGGTATTAATCTTTGAAAAATAACCCGGGCTTACTTCAATAACAGCTTCACGAATAACATTGTATTGTTCTTTGCTAAATTCCGCTTTTTCTACCGCTGTAAGCGCTACCGAGCCCATACCGCCTTTAACATAAGTATCAGCGTCAGCCATGGTTGCGCTCCAAGTGTCAGGTCTCCATATGTTGTTTATCCACAAAAACTTTTCTTCTATTTCGTTAGTGTATATTACTTTTACGGCTTCTTGTCCCGCTTCCAGCGCTTCGCTTTGGTCGCCGCTTTCCGCCAAGTTTTCATTAAATGCCGTAATATAGGTTTCTGTCAAAAGGGCGTAGTTATATTTACTGATATAATTTGTGTAGCTCTGAAGTCCGGAAAACATAAAAATAAACACTGCCATTGTAATGATGAGCGGCAAACACTGCGCTCCCATCGAATAGCCTTGTTTTTTGTAAAGTTTTCTTTTTTCTTCGTTTGCTTTGTTTTGGTCGTGTCCGTATTGTTTGTCGATATTAGCCAAGAGCGGCTTCATATCTTCCATTTTGTCTGCATTTTTCTTAGTGGAATATCTTTGCCAAAAATCAAGAGGCAAAGTCAATAGTTTTAGAAAAACTGTGAATACCACTACCGTCCAACCATAGTTGCCTATCCAATTATATAACAGTTGAACAAGTTTTCCTATCGCATTTAAGTCGGGCAATGCACTTGCGTCGACGAAAGCAAATGCGCCAAAAAACGAGTTTATAAACTCCATTTAATTTCTCCTTTAAGATTGTAAGGAACGGGATCAAATCCCCCTTTATGCCAAGGCGCGCATCTAAGAAGCCTTTTTGCCG
>DAOPIV010000006.1:0-7416 GCA_035399325.1 Clostridia bacterium
TGATATTGTCCTGCGTGTTGTCCGTCCCAATAACCGTACCATGTCTCGTTTCTTGTAAGAGTGAATTGCTTGTCTGCTTGGAATTCACTTAGAATATACGGACCGTAAGACATAGTAGTCTCAACGCTTGTGCCGTATGTGGATACGATCAAATCGCCGGATTGTTGTTTGCAAGCTTCATAAAGTTCTTCGTAAACAATCCAGTTACCTGAAAGGTTGTAATAAACGTAGAAAAGTTGTGTGATGGGCTTTTGCAAAACCAAGGTAATTTCATATTCACCGGTCTTCAAAAGTCCTACTTGATCCCATGTGGTTACAGGGGTGCTGTCTTTGACAAAAAGATAATCGCCTATGTAAGATTCATAAGGTGCTCCCGGAGCAAGATAATCATTGTAAATTTCGGATGCGGGGAACGGCTCTGCGCCGTCATCTACGATCAAATCGGAATCGATAGGCAAATATTGTTCGCCGTCGGGACCTGTGCCGCCCCAAAAATTGACAAAGTCACAATATACAGTCGTATATCCTGCGGCATAGGCAGCTTCAACAGAGTCAAATCCCTTGTCTGCCAAAGAAGAATAGGCTTCTTGTCCGCTGTAAAGATAGTTTTTAGCGTTAGCGATAATCAAGTCGCCCGCATACCAACTGTCAGCACGTCTGTTCAGCATCTGCTGACTGAGCTGCTGCTGCATTGAATAGATGTAAGTGTCGGCATTGATTTGGACGCCGTTCTGCCATACAGCGTCTTTGTTCAGCGCAATTTTCCACGCATATCCTGCCGTTGCGTTTGCAGGAACACCGAAATTATCGTTGCCTGCGTATTCATTTGTAACGTCAACAGGAGCTGCAGCCGCCATTTCGGGAACAATATCGTAACCGTCTTTGGTGGAATTGAGTTGGAAATTGTACAAACCTACATCGGTATAAGCAAGAATGTAGCTGTCGTCGCTGGTTTCCCAAGTATGGTTATTCCAAGTGTCGGGGCTGCCCGCCATATAATCATTATATGTATAGTCGCCCTCGATGATTGTGCTTTTCTTGCAGGATGTGGCAATAGCCGCGAATGACGCGAGTACCATTACCAAAACGAGCAAAATTGCAATTCTTTTTTTCATTTTGTTTCCTCCCATTTTGCATTCAATTTTATGTAAACGCGCAATTGCGCGTTTATTCGAGATAACGCCAAATTGATAAACAAGTTTGATTTACCTATCGCATTTGTTTCATTTCATACTCGCGCTAAAATAAAAAATAACTCCTTATCAGCGCGTTTAAGTAAAACCATTTCGCATGACGCGGTAATCATTCGTTTCTAAGGGCTGATTCTGAGTCAATAAACATATAAAAACTTTCGTCCAATACTCGGTGGAGTCCGGTCGAATTCAAATACAGCTACATCCACAATAATTGCAATATTTTGGATTGATAAATTAGCTTTACGGACTCAGTCCCAAAAATTAATGCAAAACTATATAGTTTATCTCAAATACTTGATAATTTTATTTTTTGTCAGGGTTTAGCGCGGAAAACTCGGCGTTTCCCCGTGATTTTATATGTATTTTAATGCAATAGTATGCTCTGAGTCAAGACTATTTTTATTTATTTCACCTTATTTTCACATTTGTAACTATACCCGACAAGTTTTATACGATACTAATCCTATATTTGTCTATTAAAAATCTCTTCCGTAAAATGTCTCGTCCCTCCGCGCTGTTTTTTTTGTTGGAGAGCGGTATCGCACAGCTTCGGCAATTCCCAGTTGCGGCATAGAAACACCTCCTTACCTTTATCCTACATTATTACGCAACGTCATGAGCAAGGGCTTACGTAAGAGGATTTTATAAGCCTTATTTTTTCATTCATAATAACAAGTATGAGCAAAGCACTCTACGAAAGTCGGCGTAGAGTGCTTTACCTTTTGTATCTAAAATTACAGCCAAACGGCCCAATCGCCATAATAAAAAGTTCCGCTGCCGTGGTGAAGCTTTCCTTCCTGTTTCAATTGGCGGAAAGCATCGCGCATCCGGATAAGAATTTCAGGCTGAATGTCCAAAGTGTGGTGTGCCGGGAATACACGTTTTACCGGAAGTGCTGCGACCTTTTCCAAAGAAGCGAGATACGCCTCAGGGTCTGTGGACGGATAATAAGCGAACAGCGTGTCCTTGTAGACCAAGTCCCCGGTAAATAGATAACCCCTGTCTTTTTCCCAAAAACACATATGCCCGGGCGAATGTCCCGGCGTATGCAGGATTTCAATCACCCTGTCGCCGATGTCAATTAAGTCATGATCACGCAAAATTCGTGTGGGCGTACCCTGAAAAACTTTGTAGGTGTTCACGTCGTATCCATTCGGTAAATCACAGCGATCAACCACCATGCCGCGGATTGTATCCATTGTCAGAGGGAATCCGCCGGAAAGCCAATCCAGTTCCGCCTCATGCGCGTAAAAATCCTGATAGTATCTGTGTCCTCCAATATGATCCCAGTGAATATGGGTGGCAACGGCGGTAACAGGTTTGCCCGTCAGTTGTTTCACTTTTGCGGAAATATCGCAAATGCCAAGTCCAGTGTCAATCAGTAGGCTTCGTTCATTACCGTTCAAAAGATAGCAGTGCGTCTCCTCCCAATGCCTGTATTCGCTGATGATGTATGTATCAGCATCGATGCGGTCTATGGTAAACCAATCACTCATTGATATTTTTCCTTTCCATACTTACTTTATGGGCAATTATATAATTTTACGACAAAGTCGTTTTTCCGTTCCGTATAACCGTCCTCGTCATGCTCGAACAGTTTACAAGGAGACAGCTTAAGCTTTTCATACGACTATCTTCTCAAACAGGTGGAGGATGCTAAGCAAACCTGCGCCGATCCTGTTGTCATGATCGAGTAGCGTGTAGACTTCTCCCGCTGGATAACGTCTGGCTTGGTACCACAGATTGCCTTATCATTGCAGACGGTACCCTGCAAATCATCGACTACAAGCATGGTCGTGTAAAAAGCACAGCTTGATAACGTCGGGCGGGATGAACTGAAAAAACGTATTTCTGATATGAGCGCTTTCCTGCGGGAGCAGCCCACCGCCATTACCGAATACGACGAGCAACTGGTCAGACGGCTGATTGAAAAGGTCACCATCTACGAGGACAAATTCACCGTGGAATTCAAGTCCAGCGTGACGGTGGACGTGGAAGGATAATCCTGAAAAATTGCAAGGCACTCTACTGAATTTTACGTAGGGTGCCTTGCTTTTATATCGTAACAAGCATAGTACGATATTTAGTTATAAGTACTTGCAGCCGTTTTTGAAGTCGAATCAACAATAAAAAGTATTGGTACATCTTCACCTGAAGAGATACGATTTTGATGTTCAGTAGTAATTTTCTTGAGTCGGCCTGGGTTTCCAGTATCAACAAGTACAAAGACTCTTTGTCGTGTACCTTCTGCAATAGCATATTCTTCTATTTGTACAGTATATCCGTGCAAGTATTGACTATTTGAAGAAAGCTTTATTTCGCCAACAGTAATATCTCCTCCGCGACTTACTTTGAAATCTGCAGGTCCACGTCCAGCATCTGGTTCAAAACTAATATCTAAATTATTTGCCTGTATATAATGTTTAGCACCTAAATGAAATAAACGCTGCACCACTTTCTCTCTCCTTGTTGACTCTGTTTCTTGAATAGTATTCCAACCACGATTATTCTCAACCCAATCCTTAAAAATGTTCAGTATATCTTCAGCTGCTCGTAATGAGGTCTTTACCTCAGGTTCAATTGCTTGAAACGAAATATTTGATTTTTTCATTTGCCTAAATAACGCCGCTACAAAATAGTCCAAGTCACTACTAAGTTTAATTGGGGGGACAGTTGAACGTCGATATCCATCAATAACACGAGCGCATCTCTCTGGATTTTTAAAAATTTGTTCTTTAAGATATTGTTTCTTTTGCCCAGAAGCCCACTTATACCATTCTTCACTGACAGCTTCATTAATCTCTTGGCGTATGCTCTCATTTTCCTGAATAACACGATCAATATCGTCCCAACATTTAGCAATTGGTAATTCTTGAAGTATGTCAATTGGCAAAAGTAAAATTTCACAATTTTTGTACGGATTCAACACTAGATCATCATTAAAAGATAAATCCGGATTTAATTCTGGTGTTATTCGTAATTCCTTATTTATTCGCTTGGTATAATTAACAATATCCGGAAGGATAATTGTTGCCACCATATCACTCAATCGGTCAGGGCCAATGTTCTCTTCAAATAGTCCTACAAGTTGAAAAATTTCCGGTTGCTTAGAGCCCTTTTTAACAATATCAAAAGCATCATCTATTACTTGTTTTCTAAGCAGTGGGCCAAACCCTGACCCGTATCGTGACTCAGAATACCCAAGGTTAATACCATTAACCTCGGAAAAGTTAAACTGTTTTAAAGCTGTATTATAAAATTTATCTTCCTTTTTATCAGATATATCGAGAAGTGTAGCAATACTACTGAATAAATCGTTAATTCTTTCATATGATTTTTGAAATTCTGGAACTTGAGTAGTTTTCAATCTAATTAAATTTATAAAAAAATTACTGTCCTCATCGATAATCGAATCAAAAACACCCAATTCTGCTAATTCCTCATTAAACCCCAAATAATCAGAAACAAAAATAGCCATTACATTCTCCCCTCTCGATACTCGTATATTTAGTTGACTGTAACTAACTTGTACTGCAAAAATTATTATTGTTTGTCTATATTTCAAATCCTAAGCTGTCTTATACATCCAACCTGACCACACAACCTCGCAAAATTAGAAAAACATCTAAATCGACCACACGCGAACCTCTGACATCTAACCTGACCGCTCGCCAGACTATGACATCTAAATCACTCTGTCACGTTCACAATCATGCCTTTGGACTTATTCCCACGAAGCGATATTTTTACGATTTTCACGCACTTGAATTTTACGCTCAAACCTCGAAAAGCCCTTATTTACTGGACTTTTTTCACATTCACTTCTCTACCCTTGACATCAAGACAACACACTCAACGTGTTTAGTTTGGGGGAACATATCGAAGGGTTGGAGGTAGGTTAGTTCGTAACCGCCGCCAATAAGTTTTTTCAGGTCACGGGCGAGCGTGGCACTGTCGCAGCTAATATAAACCAAACTTTTTGGTTTTGCCCTTAATATCGTATCCGTCACTTTTTCACCCAAACCTTTTCGTGGCGGGTCGACAATCATCGCAATATTTTTACCCTTATTGCTCTCAATGATTTTGACAAGCTCGGTTTCCACATCGCCGCAGATATTGACAAGATTATCTAGCCCGTTACGCTTTTTCATTTCGTCCGCATCGGCGACTGCGTCTTGCTCTATCTCAATGCCGTACGTCATATATTTTTTGCTATATAACGCCCCCGACAAAATTCCCGCGCCCGAATACGCATCTATCAATATTTCAATGTCGCTAAGCTGCAACAACTCTTTGACCTTGCCGTATATCTTATCTTTTACGCTTTCGTTCACTTGATAAAAGCTCTGCGGTCGTAAAGTGAATTTTACCCCAAACTGTTCGCCTGAGATCTCGGTCAAACCGCCGATATGAACGGTTTTGTCTCCCAAAATAACATTGGTGTTTTTTTTGTTTATATTAACGAATAGCCCTACTTCGGCGAATTTGTTTTGCAAAGTTTTTAACAAAACTTCGGCGTATGGCAACGCATCGCCGTTTATCACCAAAATGACTAGCAGCTGTCCGTTAACCTGTCTTCCGACGATATGCCGCAAAAGCCCCTTGCGGGTTTTTTCGTCGTACGCATCCAACCCAAACTTACTCAAAAATTCTTTTACCGTTACGACCAATTCTTTTGCCCAAGATTGCTGCAAAAGACATTCGTCAACGGGAACGATTTCGTGCGTGTCGTTTTTATAGAGTCCGCTAATAAAGTTGCCGTTCATTCCCACAGGCATATTCAGTTTGTTGCGATACCGCCATACTTCGCCGCTGGGAATAACATCGGGAACAAGGTAATCTATTCCGCCGATTTTGCGCAGATTGTTTTGAACGAGATTTTTTTTGAAAACAAGCTGTTCGGCATATGTTAAATGTTGAAGTTGACATCCGCCGCATTTGTCATACACAGGACACGGCGGATTTGCTCTGCCGCAGCCGCTAGTGATGAGTTTTATCGGTTTCGCAAAAACGACATTCTTTTTTATATGGGTAATTTTCACACGGAGTTTGTCGCCAACGGCAACCGCAGGCACAAAAAATACATAGCCGTCTTTCTCGCCTATGCCTTCGCCGTTTGAACCGTATGCCGTTATTTCTATTTCCACTATATCGCTTATATTTAACATACAAAAATGATAACATTATTTTACAATATTTTCAATACAAAAAGCGTTTTTCGCCTTTATAAAAAACTCATATGATTTTAAAGCTACTGACCACTTTGGTCAGTGCTTGGTTTATTCCAAATTTATTGAAATGAGAAAATCTTAGATTTCATATTTTTCTATTCTACTATGTGATTTTTTAACGTTTGAAGAGAATTGAAATTGAAATTAGTAAATCATAGCTTATACTGTAAAAATTTGAAATTATATCCGTATGTAAGCTCACTTAATTTAAATCATAGCTTTACAAAAATTGTACTAAATTTTATGCCTAGCCACTGACCACTTTGGTCAGCGCTTGGTTTATTCCAAATTTATTTAAAGAGAAAACCCAAGATTTCGCTTTTTTCTATTCTACTATGTGATTTTTTAACGTTTGAAGAGAATTGAAATTGAAATTAGTAAATCATAGCTTATACTGTAAAAATTTGAAATTATATCCGTATGTAAGCTCACTTAATTTAAATCATAGCTTTGCAAAAATTGTACTAAATTTTTGCCTAGTCACTGACCGCTTTGGTCAGCGCTTGTTTAGACAAAGTTAGAAAGATTAAAATATGTGTTGCTGAAAAAAATGAAATGGAAATTAGGAAGATTAAAAATTAGTAGTCGTAGCCGTATGTAAAAGCTCACTAATTCGTGCCTAGACACTGACCGATTTGGTCAGTGTTTGGTGTAGGCGGCGATAGAGAGGCTTAAGCTAAGTAATGGAAAAAATAGTTTGAAAGTTAGGAAAAAATTAGTAAATCATAACCTTATGTAATAAATGTACTAGATTTTATGATCCGACACTGACCACTTTGGTCAGTGCTTGTTAGACAAAGTTAGAAAGATTAAACTATGTGTTACTGAAAAAAATGAAATGGAAATTAGGAAGATTAAAAATTAGTAGTCGTAGCTGTATGTAAAAGCTCACTTAATTTAAATCATAGCTTTACAAAAATTGTACTTAATTTTATGCCTAGCCACTGACCGCTTTGGTCAGCGCTTGGTTTATTCCAAATTTATTTAAA
>DAOPIV010000006.1:7516-22186 GCA_035399325.1 Clostridia bacterium
TAAAAATTTGAAATTATATCCGTATGTAAGCTCACTTAATTTAAATCATAGCTTTACAAAAATTGTACTAAATTTTATGCCTAGCCACTGACCGCTTTGGTCAGTGCTTGACTAAGGCCATGACAATAGAAAAATTAAACTAGGTATTGCTTAAAAAAATTTGTTTGAAAGTTAGGATTTTAATGTTTGAAAAGAATAAGAAAATTAAATTGTAATTAGAAATCATAGTCTTATGTTAAGTTCACTTATTTGTTGCCTAGCCACTGACCGCTTTGGTCAGCGCTTGGTTTATTCCAAATTTATTTAAAGAGAAAACCCAAGATTTCGCTTTTTTCTATTCTACTATGTGATTTTTTAACGTTTGAAGAGAATTGAAATTGAAATTAGTAAATCATAGCTTATACTGTAAAAATTTGAAATTATATCCGTATGTAAGCTCACTTAATTTAAATCATAGCTTTACAAAAATTGTACTAAATTTTATGCCTAGCCACTGACCACTTTGGTCAGTATCTAACTTAGGCGATGACAATAGAAAAATTAAACTAGGTGATATTGCAAAAAATTTGTCTGGGTAATAATATAATGAGATTAAATTCGTTCTTTCTATTATATTGGGTTAAATATAATGCCTTGAAAAAAGGGCAAATAACCAATTTATCTTAATTTTAATAAAAATAAAGCGGTTTAGTTTAAAACCGCTTTACTTTACTTAATTATTTATTCTGTTGCCTTTTCCTTAAACAAATGCTATCGAACATGATATGATCAATTTATTACTCTTCTTTATTTAATCGCCTTTTTTCTCAACTTCACGACAACTAAAATTTACAAAGCTAAAACCTTATCTAAAACAAATCAGCAGTTTAGTCGAGTTCGAGCATACCTGTGTAAAGTTCGTAATATTTGCCTTTTTGTGCCAAAAGCTCCTCGTGATTGCCACGCTCTATTATTTCGCCTTTTTCCAAAACCATAATAGCGTCGGCGTTTCTGACGGTGGACAGTCTATGTGCAATAACAAAAACGGTTCTGCCTTGCATAAGTTGATCCATTCCTTTTTCAATAAGCTTTTCCGTGCGAGTGTCAATACTGCTTGTCGCTTCGTCAAGTATCAATACGGGCGGATTTGCAACCGCTGCACGCCCGATATTCAATAATTGCCTTTGTCCTTGCGACAAGTTCGCTCCGTCCGCCGTCACCATTGTGTCGTATTGTTCGGGCAAATGGCTGATAAAGAAGTCCGCATTTGCGAGTTTTGCAGCCTCGATACACTCTTCGTCGGTTGCGTCAAGCCTGCCGTAACGAATGTTGTCCATAACTGTACCCGTAAATAAATGCGTATCTTGCAAAACCATAGACAAGCTTCTGCGTAAATCGGCTTTTTTGATTTTGTTGATATTTATTCCGTCGTAGCGTATTTTGCCGTCTGGCACATCATAAAAACGGTTTATCAAATTTGTGATTGTAGTTTTGCCTGCTCCCGTGCTGCCGACAAAAGCAATTTTTTGTCCCGGCTCTGCATAAAGAGATACGTTTTTTAGCACCGGCTTTTGCGGGTCATAGGCAAAATTTACATTAACAAGTCTTACGTCGCCCTTTAGTCTTGTGTAAGTAAGCGAGCCGTCTTTGTGCGGATGTTTCCAAGCCCATTTACCCGTTAGCTCAGCTGTTTCTGTAATATTTCCTTTTTCGTCTATATTTGCGTTGACCAAAGTTACGTATCCGCTGTCTGTTTCCGATTCTTCATCAAGTAATGTAAAAATTCTTTCCGCTCCGGCAAGTCCTGCAAAAATAGAGTTCATTTGCTGGGCTATATTTGAAATTGGCATAGAAAACCGTCTGCTGTATTCCAAAAACGCCACTATTCCGCCGATTGTTATCGTTACCGAAAGACCCAGTAAGGTGAAAACATTGTTTACGGAAGTTACATACATAAGCGATGCCAAAACCACGATAATAGCGTAAAATATGTGCGCCACATTGCCCATAATAGGCATCATTATGTTTCCGTACGTATTCGCCGACGTTGCTTTTTCCGTCAAAACTTCGTTTAGCTCGTCAAATTCTTCTTTTGCTTTTTCTTCGTGGTTAAATACTTTCACCACACGCTGACCTTCGGTCATTTCTTCAATAAACCCATTGAGTTTTGCTACTGCACCTTGTTGTTCCGTAAAACGTTTTCTGCTTCTTTTGCCGATGATTTTTATAATAAACAAATTTACAAAAATCTGCAAAACGCAAACTATAACAAGCATCCAGTTTAATAATATCATTGCCACGAAAAATCCGATAATCGTAACTATTGAAGAAATAAACTGCGGTATTGCGCTGGAAAACATTTCACGCATAACGTTGGTGTCGTTTGTGTATGTGGACATTATTGAGCCATGCGTGCGTTTGTCAAAATAGCTTATGGGTAAAGTCTGCATATTGTTAAACATATCCACACGCAAATTTTGCAAAACGCCCGTGCTTATGATAATCAAAACCCGTTGCTGTACAAAAGCACATATCGCTCCTACTGCATAAATGAGCGCCATCAAAAGCAAAGTTTGCATAAAAATCGCCATATCGCCGTTGGTCAGCAAATTGTTAATAATGGGCTCCAATAAATATGTTCCTAATACGTTTGAAGCTGAGTTTATGATTGACATTACTATTACAAGGAAAAACAAAAATTTGTATTTCCCCATATATTTAAAAATTCTTTTAATTGTTGCGGCTACATCCTTTGGTTTCGAAAAAGATTTATCTTTTCCAAAGTTTCGTGCGTTATTCATTGCTCTCATTCCCATAATTATTTAACCTCCGAAACTTGGCTTTCATATACTTCTTTATAAATGCTGCATCTATTAATTAGCTCATTGTGGTTGCCTACGTCCACGATTTTGCCTTCATCCATAACGATAATTTTGTCCGATTCCATAATAGAAGCGACTCGCTGCGCTATGATAAGTTTTGTTGTGTCGGGTAGTGAGTTTTTGAACGCTTCCCTTATTTTGCTGTCCGTCATCGTGTCGACTGCGCTTGTGCTGTCGTCAAGTATAAGTATTTTTGGTTTTTTGATTAATGCTCTTGCTATACAAAGCCTCTGTTTTTGTCCGCCCGAAACATTAACTCCGCCCTGTCCCAAAACCGTTTCGTATCCGTCGGGAAAACTACGGATAAATGCGTCCGCTTGGGCTTGACGGCAAGCTTCAAATATATCTTCGTCTGTGGCGTTTTCATTACCCCAAAGCAAATTTTCTTTTATTGTTCCGCTAAACAGCACGTTCTTTTGCAAAACCATTGCGACGCCGTCACGCAAGTTTTTCAGCGAATAGTTTTTTACGTTTTGTCCTCCCACGCATATTTCCCCTTGGGAAACATCGTAAAGCCGTGGGATAAGCTGCACAAGCGTGGATTTTCCTCCGCCTGTGCCTGCGATAATACCTACCGTTTCTCCTGAGCGTATTTTTAAATTTATATCAGCAAGAACAAGGTTTTCATTTTGTTTTGAATAAGTAAAGCCTACGTTTCTAAATTCTATCGAGCCGTCCGTTACTGTAACATCACTTTCGGGTGACGTGATGTCGGGCGTTGTTTCCAAAATTTCGTTTATCCGTGAAACTGACGCTTTGCTCATTATAAAAGTTACTGCCAACATAGCAAGCATAAGCAGCGAGTTTAGTATCTGCACGGCGTAACTTATCATTGCCGTAAGGTCGCCGACTTCAATTTTTCCGTTAAGCAAAAATCCGCCGCCAATTCCCGTGATAGCCAATTTTGACAACTGCATTATCAGCTGCATAACAGGCATTACAAAAACGATGAGTTTTTCCGCAGAAATCTGTGCTTTTGTCACTTCTTCCGCTCTTTCAAAAAATTTCGCCCTTTCATAATCTTCTCTTACAAAAGACTTTACAACTCTAATGCCTATAAGGTTTTCCTGTACATCGGCATTTAGTCCGTCAAAGCTTTTCATCATTCTTTGGAAGCGAGGAAAGGCTTTCTTTTGGATAATCATAATAAAGACAAAAAGTATAGGAATTACAACTACGAATACCAAAGCCAACTCGGGGTCAAGTGAAAAAGCCATTGCGGTCGCCAATATAAACATTAGCGGCGCACGGATTATCATTCGAATAAACTGCATAAACATACTTTGAATATTTGTGATATCCGTAGTGCTGCGAGTCACCAAAGACGCAGTGGAAAATGTATCTATATTTGCGAAACTGAAATCTTGCACTCTGTAAAAAACTTTTTTTCTCAAATTTTTTGCAAACCCAACCGCCGAAACGGACGCAAACCTTGCCGCAAGCATTCCGCAAAGCAGACTTCCTAAAGCTATCGCAACCATTTTTAGCCCGATGTCAATAAGATACGGTATTTGCGGATTGCCAGACTGTATATTATTTAAAGCTTTTGCCATCATCAGGGGAATTATTACTTCCAAAATAACTTCGCCAACCATAAGTATGGGCGTGATAATAGTTTGAAAAGTATAGCCTTTAATGCATGGCAAAAAATTGCGTTTTAGCGAACCCTTATTTTTCGTTTTTTCCACGTTTTTTCTCCTTGCTTCTTAAATCTAGCATTTTTAGCTTGCTGATATAGTGACCAAATACTTCAGGAGTTATTTCTTTTGTCTCACCCGTGAAGTTGAATATTATTTTGTCCATATATGCTGAAAAAATCTCTAAGTCTTTTTCCGAAAAACCCTTAAACATATGTTCCACAATAGAGTCTCTCCTTTGTGAACACATGCTTTGCGTTTTTTTTCCTTTTTCTGTGATATTTATAATATTTCGACGCAAATTTTGAGTGTCGGAAATTTTTGTAATTAGGCCGCATTTTTCCATACGCTTTGTAGACAAAGCTATTGATGCGGGAGTAACATGTAAATACTCCGCTATATCTTTTTGCGAGCTATCGCTGTGAGTGCCAAGATATTCCAAAATAGGCTCTTGCCCCCAATGGATTTCCCCCATTGCTTCACGCATTGCAGTGCGTTTCAAAATATTGACCAGCATCATTTTTTTTGCTGTTTCTTTGTAATTCATTTTCTTCACCTTTTTGTTAAACGATTGATTGTTAAGCGTTTAATAATAAACCGCTTATCAAAGTATAATACTCATTCTAAAAGCTGTCAATTCTTATTTTGAAAAAAATATCAAAAATTTTATTTAAAAAAAATAACAAAAAAACATTATTTTTTTCACAAATAAAAAACGACCTTTTAAAGTCGCCTTTATTAAAAGAATTATATTAATAAAAGTATGTTACAAATTTTACATTTTCCTCGCCCAAAAGGTTTTCAAGTTCGTATTGCAAACCTCCGCATTGGCGAATACTTACGGGCAAGGGATAACGAGTTGTACCGACAACAAGCGTTACGGGTATGTCGCCTTGATAGGCTTCTAAAAGAATCATCAGTTTGTTAAATAGTTCGTCGTTTTTGTCGCCAATCTTGAGATAAAGCGTCACGCTGGGTAAATCTTTTTGAATTTCCTCCACTTGCTCAATCTTGTCCCATGGTTCTATTTTGTCTACTAAAATTTTGTAAGAATCATCAGCTTTTACCGAAAGGGTTCCGCTTACGGTAGCCATAGAGTCATCACGCAAAAGACTTTTGCATTTTTCATAAGCTTTCGGGAAGAAAAGCAATTGCATAGTTCCGTATAGGTCTTCTATTGTTGCCGTTGCCATAGCCTGATTATTTTTCGTTATTCTTTTAGATATATTGCCAATTATACCGGCGGCAGCGACTTTTCTACCATCCATTTCTTTTTGCAAAGCATCTTTTGCATCGTCGTCATCGGCTTCCACATCTATAAAAGAAGAGTTGAATTCATAATCCGCCAACTTTTCTTTGAATTCGTCAAGCGGACTGCCCGAAACATACATTCCCAAAACTTCTTTTTCCATTTCGAGTTTTTGTTTTTTTGAATATTCTTTTATATTGTCGTATTTTACGGTTTCAAACAAACTGTCTTCACCTAATAAATCAAAAATATTAAGTTGTCCGCTTTCACGTTTGCGTTTGTCGTCGGCAATACGATCCATCAAAACTTCATATCTGGCAAGCATTGATGCCCGTGGCTCATTCAGACTGTCAAATGCGCCCGCTTTTATCATGTTTTCAACCAAACGTTTGTTTATGGCGGAACTGTCTACACGTCTAATAAAATCTTCAAGATTTTTGAAAATTCCGCTTTTTTTGCGTTCTTCTATTATTTTTTCAACAGTGCCTATGCCAACACTTTTAATTGCGCCAAGTCCAAAACGCAGCTTTTTGTCCCTTGCAGTAAACAGTACATCGGACAAATTTATGTCGGGCGGCAAAACTGTGATTCCTCTAGACAAGGCGAAGCCCGTGTATTTCTTTATGTCGTCAATAGATGTTATTCTGTCGTTGAGTACCGCTGCCAAATATTCTACTAAATGGTATTGTTTTAAATAAGCAGTCTGATAAGATACATACGCATATCCTGCTGCGTGAGATTTATTAAAAGCGTATTGTGCAAAGGTATCCATTTGATCAAAAATTTCATCGGCAATTTTCTCGGGAATGCCGTTTCTGACAGCGCCTTGAATAATAACATTACCGCTTTCGTCGGTTTCGCCGTGTACAAATTTGTCACGTTGAGCTTTCATCACCGCTTTGTCTTTTTTGCCCATTGCACGACGGATATTGTCTGCTTGGGCGTATGTAAAACCGCCGAGTTTGCGTACTATTTGCATAATCTGCTCTTGATATACCATACAGCCGTATGTAGTATTGAGTATGTCTTCAAGCATGGGGTGCTTGTATTTTATATTATTTGCATTCTTTTTGCCTTCGAGATATGCGGGAATAAAATCCATAGGACCGGGGCGAAAAAGCGAAATACCTGCGATGATATCTTCCAAACAGTTTGGTTGAAGATTTTTCATAAGTTTTTTCATTCCGCCTGACTCCAGCTGGAATATAGCTTCCGTGTCGCCCGACGAAATAAGCTGGAATACTTTTGGGTCGTCGTAATTTGATTTCGAAAAATCTATTTTTTCGCCTGTATTTTCATAGACATATTGAATGGTCTTATGAATATCGGTCAAGGTTCTTAAACCCAAAAAGTCTATTTTTAATAAGCCAAGTTTTTCGACTTCTTTCATATTAAACTGAGTCGTAATATCTTCGCCGCTTCGTTGCAGTGGTATGTGGTCTGAAATCGGCTCTCGGCAAACAACAACGCCAGCGGCATGGATACCCGTCTGTCTGGGGCTACCTTCAAGCTGCATAGCCAAATCCATAACCTTTTTCATTTGATAGTCGTTGTCGTAAATTTCTCTGACTTCCACTATTCGCACATCCGTGCCTTCGTATAACTCCAATCCCAAAATTTGTTTTAAATTATGTCTGGACATGTTTGGAATCAGTTTTGTTACCTTGTCGCCTTCCGAATACGGCACACGCAAAACTCTGCACACGTCTTTTATTGCGTTTTTTACAGCCATTGTGCCAAAGGTTACTATTTGCGCAACGTTATCCTTGCCGTATTTACTAATAACGTAATTGATAACTTCGCCTCGTCTATCCATACAAAAATCCACGTCAAAATCGGGCATGGATATACGGTCGGGATTTAAAAACCGCTCAAACAGCAGGTTGTACCGCAAAGGTTCAACTTTTGTAATGCCAATTGCGTACGCTATGATACTGCCCGCACCCGAACCTCTGCCGGGACCTACAGGAATGTCGTTGCTTTCGGCGTAATGAATGAAATCCCAAACAATTAAATAATATTCTACATACCCCATTTTTGAAATCGTCGAAAACTCATATTCCGCCCGTTCACGAATTTCGGGTGTAATTTCACCGTACTTTTCTTTTAAACCTTCTTCCATCAATATTCTCAAATATTGCTCGGGAGTCTGTCCGTCGGGTGGTACATAAGAAGGCAAAAGTTTTTCTTTTTCAATTTGAACGTTACATTTTTCAACAATTTTTAGAGTATTTGAAATAGCCTCAGGTACGAAGGAAAAGATTTTTTTCATCTCTTCTCCGCTTTTGAGATAAAATTCCTCTCCGTCAAAACGCATTCTATCAGTGTCATCGACATAATGTCCCGTCTGCACGCAAAGCAAAATGTCTTGCATTTCTGCATCGGATTTTTTTAGATAATGCACGTCATTGGTTGCCACCAAAGGCACATTATGTTTTTTTGCAATTTCAACAAGTTTCGGATTAACAAAACGCTGTTCGGCAATGCCGTGATCTTGCAATTCTATATAATAATCTTCACCAAAAAGCGCTTTGTATTTTTTTACAATTATCTCGGCGTCTTCGTTTCTGTTGTCCAAAAGACATCTGGGCAATTCTCCAGCCAAACACGCCGAAAGACAAATAAGTCCTTCACTGTATCGTGCAAGAGTTTCAAAATCTATTCTTGGTTTATAGTAAAATCCGTCCACAAAAGCGATACTATTAAGCTTTACAAGGTTTTTGTAGCCGATGTTGTTTTTTGCCAGCAAAACCAAGTGGTAGTTTGACATCTCTCTGCCGTTTTTTATTTTCATATCGTCTGCAACATAAAATTCGCAACCGATAATAGGTTTTACATTATATTTTCGCTTACCCGTTTTTGAATCTGTTTCCAATGCTTTCATATAAAAATGATAAGCGCCATACATATTTCCGTGGTCGGTAATAGCAACGGCTTTCATACCCATTTTTTGGCAAAGTTCAAAGAGGTTGTCTATTCGGGTCGCTCCGTCAAGAAGGCTAAATTCCGTATGTAAATGTAAGTGTGCAAATTCGCTCATTTTTCCTCCGATTCCGCCAGTTCGATAAGCTTTCTAATGCGATGGTTTACGCCGCTTTTTGTAACGCCAAGCAAAATCGCAAGCTCGTCCATTGAAGCATCTATATGTTCCATACGCATATCTGCGGTTTGACGCAGCTTTTCATCCACAAGATTAAGCTTTCCGCTTTCAATCAATTTTGTGATTGCGGCGATTTGTCTTTCCGACGCTTCCAAAGTTTTGTCAATATTGGCGCTTATGCAGTTTGTTTGTCTGTTGGCGTCGTTTCTTATTGAACGAGCGATAAGCACGTCTTCCAAAGCAAATTTGCAAGCGTTTGCACCAAAATATACAAGCATATCTGATATACTATCTTTGTCCTTAATATAAACAACGCTGTTTTTGCTTCTCTCGGTAAGTTTGAAAGCAAAACCAGTTTCGTTTAACAATTTTGCAAACTGTATCGCTATATTTGTGTCGCTGATTTGAAATTCCATATGATAGCTTGCGTTTGTTTCCTGTTTGTAGCTTTTTATTTCAGGAACGGTCAAACTGCCGCACGCTAAAAACATTCCTTTTATATAGCTTTTTTTACAGCAATTTTCCGCCAAAAGATATTTGTCGATATTTGAATTTATTTGTGTAAGTGCGTTTTCATCCACAAAAAGAATTCCCGTATCAAACATAAGACTGCTGTCATAACAATCCAGTGAAAACATTTGTTTCCCTTTTCCGACGTCCGCAATAATGTCGTTTTGTTTACCGTAAAGTCTTTTTGTGATAGAGTTTACAAATTTGAGTAGTTCGAGATTGCCTGTGACTATCTCGAACCCAGTTCCTTCGCTGCTTATGGCAAGACTGCCCGCTCCACGAATAATAGCGGACAAATACGCCAACTGACAGCAAGGTGCAACAGCTTTTTCGGTATTTAAAATTTCGTTTTTTACTTTTTGTGAAAAAGTTACGTTTTCTTTACTCATTTTTACGATTTTCCCGCTACGGTTTTGTCTTTTTACAGTCAATTTTTTTGATTATATCGCTTTTTTTAAAATTATTTTTTTCTATTAAATTTAACCAACTGATTCCAATTTGTTATTCTATTTTTATCTATACCAAGTCTTTCCACTACTGCCATAGGTACGGAAAAATCGCCCACCCTCGACGGACTGTGAGCATCGGAATTAATAATAAATTTTACTTTTTTATTTTCAGCCAAAATATTTATATCTTCGTCAGGTATTGAAACTTTTTTACCGTTAAGCTCGATAAATACACCGTGGTCAGCCGCCGCTTGCGCTATTTGTTTGGTATCCATTGGCATACCGTAAAACAAATGCGAAATAATGTCCACTTTCCCCGAACAAATCGCCTTTACATAAGATTTTGTAAAAACCTGTATTTCTTTTTTCGTAAATTCTTTTCTAAATAAACCCTTTGCATTAAATTTCAGGTAATCCAAAACGGAGGGATTTGTCGCTGTTTTGTGATAAGCCGCTACGATAAAATCAAACCACTGGTAATCGTTGGGCAACAAATCAATTTCGCCTTTTGACGTAAAAATATTTGCCTCAATGCCTAATAAAACTTCTATTTCATTCTTTTCGTTAAGCTTGTCCACTATTTTTCTTTCAATGGGCAAATTGCGTCTTTTTGTTCCGAATGCAATGTGTCTTAGTCCGTGTTCTGTACAACCCAGCTGTTTTAAACCTTTCGTGACGGCAACAGCGTAATTTTCTTCAATCGTTCCCGAGCCGTCGGAAAATTTTGAATGTGTATGAAAGTCACCAAAAATCAATATTATTTATCTCCCAAAAATTTTATCTCTGTATGTAATATTATTCCCTTTTTTTCATATACGGTATTCTTTATTATATCTATTAATGTTGATATATCTTTTTGCGTGGCATTTGACTTGTTTACAATAAAATTTGCGTGTTTAGTCGATATTTCAGCCCCGCCGAGTCTAAACCCTTTAAGTCCGCACTCGTCAATAAGTTTTGCTGCAGGAATTTCGCCGTTTAGAAAAACGCTTCCAGCCGTACGCTCGCCAAGCGGTTGTGCGTATTTTTTCGCCCTAAGAGATTTTGTCAGTGCTTCTATGTTCTCCCGACTGCCCCGCTTTAATTTCAGTTTGACCGAGCAAAGAGTAAACCCGTTATTTTGAAAGACGCTTTTTCTATACATAAATCCGCATTTGGAAACGGGGAAATTAACAATTCCGTTGCCTTCTGTCGCTTGTGCTGATACTACGATATCGTTCAAAGAATAACCGAAACACCCTGCGTTCATTGCTACCGCTCCACCAATCGAAGCAGGCAGCAAAGACAAAAATTCCGCTCCGCTTAAACTTTTTTCACAGCCGAGTTTTGCTATTTGGCAAGTCAGCGCTCCCGCCTCGGCAATAATGGTTTCGCCTCTAAAATTTATTTGACCGTAATTATTTCTCAGTACGATAAGTATACCGCTATAACCATTGTCGGAAGCAAGCACGTTACTGCCACGCCCCAAAACAAAATATGGAAGCCCGTACTGTTTTGCAAAAAAAATAATTTTGTCAATCTGCGTTGCATTTACGGGGAAAAAAGCGTTCTGAGCTTCTCCCCCCACACCAAAAGTAGTATGGTCTTTTAGCTCGATTTGCTTTGGGTATAAATCCAGTTGCTCCATCTGCGTTAAGAAACAACGCTGCCTTTTTGTAATAGTCATTGTAGCACAGTCCACTTCATTTATCAAGTTTAGATAACCCCCGCCTTTTAAAAAAATATCATTGTTTTTTGTGACACATCAAATTTTTTTGTGATTTAGCTACTAAGGAAAAATAATATCTCGCCTTTGTCTATACCATTTGCGGCATTTAGTGACGCTTCTAGTAATTTTTCAATCGTGAGTTCAGTGGAAAAAACATTTATCGTTTTTATTTTATTTAAGTTTTTTTCCATTTCAGCCATAAAGCCGTTTTGATACACCGTTATTCCGCAAACCGAAAACATATTACAACGACTTACCTTAGCTTGAACGCCGTCGCTTGTAAGATATTCTATAAAATCTGTTGCCATATCCACATCTGAACAAACTTGGCTAATAGCTAAGTATTGAGTCAAATCCGTAAAATTACCTAGTGCGACAGCGTAAATACTCGGCAGACTTCCGCTTGCCACTCTATTGCCAAGGCGATATTCATCCCTCTGCGTTCCCAACAGCAAAGCGTTTTTACTGGACAAAAATCTTTCATATGCTTTGTATTGCGTTACGCTGTAGTCAGCCGTTACTTGTGTTTTTGCGGTAGAAAGAGCCAAGGCGGTAAGCGGACTGTTGTACTGCCCGAAACCGAACAAAATTTCAGACTTGGCGATTTCGTCTAAGTTTATTTCATTTTTTGAAAACAAAAAATAACCGCCCGTCATATATGGAACGGCATACTGCTTTCCGCAAAAAATACCGCTGTCTGTAAAAACATCAATAGCGTTTATCGCTCCCTTATATTCATCAAGATAGCCAATCAAATTTGTTCCCGCTCCCGCAGAAAAACTAACCAAATCAAACTGTTGCGATTCCGCCATGTTTACGGCTTGTTCCACAGTTAACAAAGAAATATGCACATAAATACCTTTATTCTGTTTTTCGTATTCCGCCGCTCGTGCCTTCAACCAGTCCACTCTTGAAGCACTCCCGCCCTCAAAAGTCTCGATATGCCACAACTCTATTATGCCTTGTTTGATTGTCACGGACTGCGCTTTTTTTTGAGTCAAACGAGGTATTATAAATACAGGGGCTGCAATCAAAAAAAAGGTTGCCAACAAAATTCCTATTATTTTTCGTATTTTAACAAAATTGTTCATAAAATTATTTTATGCAACAATCAATCAATAAAAAACTGTGTTGTATGGTAGCTACAAAGTTTAAAATTTTTTCAAAAAAACACATTCAACTTAATAAAGACAATAGAAAATTGAGATATATAACCGATGGACTGAGAAAAATCGAGTCAAAGCTAAATTTTTGCAAAACAAAATGAATGTTTACTATTTACACAACAGCCAAATTTTGATAAAATAGCTAAGACGACATAGTAGGAGGGATTTAATGTAAAATGAAACTAAACTACAAACGCACATTCTTCGTCGGGCTTGGCTTTTTCCTAATTTGCGTATTTTGGCAAGCTTACGACACTTTGATTGCAATTTCGCTCGTCAATAAATTTGGTATGAATCAAACATGGTCGGGCGTTATTATGGCTCTCGACAATGTACTTGCTTTATTTATGCTACCCTTGTTCGGAACTATTTCCGACAACGCTCACGGACCGCTGACGAAAAAACTCGGCAAACGCACCCCGTTTATTTTGATAGGCACGATTTTGGCTGTGGTATGTTTCTTTTCGTTGTCGGTTGTGGACGCAAATCAGCTGAAAAATATAAGCTCGGTTTCAAACACCGAGACCATTTCCACAGCTCTATGGGATAACAATTATGAAATCGACAATCCTTATTACGGCGTAGATAAAGCTAAATCGACTTACGACTTGACCTATATCGACACCACGATAGAGCGAGGCACGATACAGCAAATATTCACCGGTGGCGAAGATATGTTTAAGGCTATAAAACTGACAAACGACTCTGACGCTGTAACTGTGGCATCGGCATTAGATATTCAAACCGCAGACCCGTATATTTACAATCCATATTACAACAAGACGGAAAATGTACCTGCTGGCGTTGACACTTCAATTTATCGCGGACATCTTAGCGAAATTTACACAGGCAGCTATACTTTTGAAGAAATCTATGACGGTGTATACGGCACAAATGCTGACGAAGATTTTGTAACGCTCTACAAGCCTTTGGTAACCGCTGCAAACAGCGGTGCAAAAACAACCTTTACAGGCACTGTTGCGGCTCTGCGTTCAGCATATGTAAGTGAAATAACGGCACAAGATAATTCTAACCTAGTTTTATTTATACTCATTTTGTTAGTGCTTCTTATTACTATGGCGACTTTCCGTTCACCCGCAGTTGCTTTGATGCCTGCCGTAACCGTAAAGCCTTTGCGTAGTAAAGCCAACGCTATAATAAACATTATGGGGGTAATCGGCGGGTCGCTGGTATTGGGGCTTGGTATGGTTTTAGGCACAGGGCAAGCGTCAAACGCACTGATGAACTATATTCCGTTTATTTCCATCTGCTGCGGCATTATGCTTGTTGCGCTTGTGATTTTCTTGATTACAGTAAGAGAGCCAAAATTCTGCGACGAAATGGAAAAAATCACAGCGGAGAACCATCTTGACGACGAACCCGCTACTCAGACGCAAGAAGGCGTCCCGACAAAAGCCAAAATGGACAAGAGCAAACTTCGCTCTTTCATATTCTTACTGCTTTCGATAGCTTTCTGGTTTATGGGATACAATGCAGTCACGAGTAAATATTCGCTTTATGCGCTCAATGTGCTTCAAATGGACTACAACACAACCTTGCTTATAGCGCAAATTGCCGCTCTTATAGCCTTTTTCCCCGCAGGTATGCTTGCGACAAAAATCGGCAGAAAGAAAACCATTATGGGCGGAATAGTATTACTGACACTAAGTTTTGTAATAGCTTCCTTTATGAACAGCAATAGCAGTGTTCTTGTAATGAATATATTGTTTATTGTAGCAGGCATCGCTTGGGCGTCGATAAACGTAAACTCTTTGCCTATGGTTGTAGAATTAGCTACAGGAGCGGACGTTGGCAAATATACGGGATTTTATTACACAGCGTCTATGGCGGCTCAAACAGTAACGCCGATTTTAAGCGGCGGACTTATGGACGGATTTAACACAATGGAAGTGCTCTTCCCATACGCATCACTATTTGTGGCTTTGTCCTTTGTGACAATGATATTCGTACAGCACGGCGACAGTAAACC